>JAGPCI010000075.1 GCA_018058165.1 Bacteroidia bacterium | reverse complement strand
CGAGCGCGGCAATGGATTTAAAATTGCGGTAAATATTTTAAACATGGGCCGTGTTAAGTTGGCCGCTGCTGCTCTTGGTGCTGCAAAAGCTACTGCTTCAAAAACCATTCAGTATGCCAACGAGCGGAATCAGTTTGGTAGGCCAATTGCAAAGTACGGAGCAATACGCCATAAGTTAGCCGAACAAGCTATGCGTATTTATGCTTGCGAAAGTGCTTTGTACCGTGTAACCCAAAATATAGAAGATGCCATAAGCGATTTTGAGGCAGGTGGAATGCCTCACGAAAAAGCAATTTTAAAAGGTGTTGAACAGTTTGCGCCCGAAGCTGCCATGCTAAAAGTTAATGGGAGCGAGGTGCTTGATTTTGTAGTTGACGAGGGTGTACAAGTTTATGGTGGAATGGGATACAGCGCAGATGCACCAATGGAAAGAGCCTACCGCGACTCGCGCATAAATAGAATTTTTGAAGGTACAAATGAGATAAATAGATTGCTGACTGTTGACATGATTTTGAAGCGTGCCATGAAAGGTGAACTTAATTTAATGGAGCCAGCCATGAAAGTTATTCAAGAGTTAATGAGCATACCCGACTTTAGCGAAGAGGAAGAAACTTTATTTAGTAAAGAGAAAAAGTATATCGCAAATTTTAAAAAATCGGTGTTAATGGTAGCTGGTGGTGCAGCCCAAAAACTAATGATGGATTTGGGTAAAGAACAAGAAATATTGATGAACATTTCTGATATGGCAATAGATACATATATGTCGGAGTCGTTGCAATTACGAGTAGAAAAACTAGTTTCAATTAGGGGTGAAGAGGCCTGTAAAGCACAACTTGAAATGGTACGTGTGTTTTTAACTGATGCAGCAGATAGAATAAATAAAAATGGTAAAGATGCCATTAATGGATTTGCAGAAGGTGATGAACAACGTATGATGTTATTAGGACTAAAACGTTTTACCAAAACCGAACCTTTTAACACCAAAGATGCCAGAAGAAATATTGCTGCGGTTTTAATTGAAGCCAATAAATATTGTTTTTAGAGTTTAAAAGGATTTCAGTTTTAAATTAAGTAAAAAATAGTGCTAAAAATTAGCACTATTTTTTTGTGTATAAACGCCACTAAAGTAGAATCAGCCTGATTTTAGTTCATTTTATTCAGCTATTTATATTATAATTGAATGCATCGTGTAATAACTGTTTGCAATAAACTTTCATTAATTATTTTAAAAACCATCTTCATAAAAAATGGAATTATTTCATCTCTTCTCAATACTAATTGTTATTTCGGCATTATTTGCATATATCAATTATAGGTACCTAAAACTCACTAACGCTATTGGGTTAATGCTGGTTTCGTTAATTTTTTCATTAATGGTGTTACTTTTAGGTAGCTTTTTCCCTTCCATTAAATCAATTGTGGCAGAACAGTTAAGTAGTATAAATTTTAGCGAATTATTGCTGGAAGGTATGTTAAGTTTTATGTTGTTTGCAGGTGCAATTCACATCAAGTACAAGGATTTAAAGTCAGAGAAATTAACCATCATGTTGTTTTCTACATTTAGTGTTGTTATCAGCACTTTTATTGTTGGTTTTGTTTCCTATTATCTTTTAAACTATTTTGGATTACAAGTAAGTTTAATTCACTCGTTATTATTTGGAGCATTAATTTCGCCTACAGATCCCATTGCAGTAATTAGCATATTAAAAAGTGCTGGTGTATCAAAATCATTAGAAACAAAAATTGCTGGCGAATCTTTATTTAATGATGGGGTAGCGGTTGTAGTGTTTATTACCATTTTACAACTTACAAAACCAGGTGTTGAACTCTCTGTGGCAAGTGTTTCGCTTTTGTTTGGTCAAGAAGCTTTAGGTGGCATATTATTAGGAGCTTTAGTGGGCTGGTTAGGTTATAAATTGATTGCTAGTATTGATAATTACCAAGTGGAAGTTTTGATAACATTGGCAATAGTTATGGGTGGATATACTTTTGCGCATTATATTCATGTTTCGGGGCCATTAGCTATGGTAATAGCTGGGCTTATAACTGGTAACCACGGTAAAAGTTATGGCATGTCTGATACTACAACAGAATACATTGATAAATTTTGGGAACTTATAGATGAAATTTTAAATGCATTATTGTTTGTACTAATTGGACTTGAGTTGTTAATAATTCAAACCAACAAAACCGTGCTTATAGTTGCATTAATTTTAATAGTAATTGTATTAATTACAAGATTTATCTCTGTATTAATACCTTCGTTATTTATAAGGATTCAGCAAGGTATTACTAAGCAAACCTTACTAATTTTAACCTGGGGTGGTTTACGTGGAGGGATATCAATTGCACTTGCCTTATCACTTCCAAGTTCGTTAAGTAAAGATATTTGGGTAACTATTACTTATGTAATTGTATGTTTTTCTATTTTAGTTCAAGGAATGAGTATTGGTAAGCTTGTAAAAAAAATTAGTTAATAAGTTCACCTGGCACAGCCGTTCTTAAATTACCAAAACCGCTGCGCGAAACTTGGTGTTTTTTTAAACATATTTGTTCAGTTTTATTAGAAACTATTTTGGTTTTTAAAGCATAAACACATGGCAGTTACCAGAATTATAAGGTAACCAAATCAACATAATTTAGGTTCTGTTATTAATAAATACCCAATTAAAATTTATCATTTAAGTTAAAATCATTAGCATGATTGTTTGAAAGTATTTGTTGGTGTAATGGATATATTAATTGGTATGTTTTTTAAATTAAATAATTATTGTTGTACCATGAAAAAAATATACTCACTCTGCCTTACTTTTTTATGCTTTATTGCTTGGCAATCTTTATCTGCACAATCCCTTAAAAAACTAAATAATGATACAGTTATTTGGCAAAGTAATTATGCCCTATCAATGTCGGATTTTAAGGGTAAAATACCTGCAAACAAAGCTATTGGCGGGCAAGTAATGTCGGGTATTGTGTTTTTTCATAGAGAACGTGAAGGAACACCTTATTTTGTGATAGAGGCCATTATAGTTAAATCTAAATCGTTTATCCGTGATTCTTCTTTATACGCATTAAATCATGAACAAATGCATTTTAACATAACCGAAATTTTTGCACGAAAATTAAGGATGCGTTTAACCAAACTTAATTTTGCAAAGGTTTTAAATATGCAAAGAAAACTTCAGGAACAATACGACAAAATAGCATCTGAGTTAGCTTCATATCAAGACCGTTACGACAGAGAAACAGAGCATGGACAAAATCCTGCCAAACAAAAAATTTGGAATGAAAAGATTATGTTAGAACTAGCAGAATTAAACGAGTTTGAATCTACCGAGGTTAATGTATATAAATAAAAGCTGACCTAAGATAAACGTTGTTTCACTTTTCGTTCATCTTATGGTTTCCAAAAACAATAAACAGCCCGCTCGAGTAAGCCTTGGGTGGGTAAAATATGGCGCTTGTATCGAGAGTTGGAGATTGGAAGTTAACACCTTTTAGCTCGGCTGAACTCCTTCTCGATTCAATTGGCCCAATGCATGGCCATTTTCAGCAATTACTCGATGCAGCTAAAACTTTCAATTGGAAATAAACAGCCCGCTCGAGTACGCCTTGGGTGGGTAATACGTGGCGCTTGTATCGAGAGTTGGAGATTGGAAGTTAACACCTTTTAACTCCGCTGAACTCTTTCTCGATACAATTGCCCCAACGCAATTGCCCTTTCAGCAATCACTCGAAGCGGCTAAAACTTTCAAATGGAGATAAACAGCCTGCTCGAGTGAGCCTTGGGCTGGGTTAAGCGTGGCGCTTGTATTGTGAGTAGGAGATTGGAAGTTAACTCCTTTTAGCTCGGCTCAACTCCTTCTCGATACAATTGCCCCAACGCAATTGCCCTTTCAGCAATCACTCGAAGCAGCTATAACTTTCAATTGGAAATAAACAGCCTGCTCGAGTAAGCCTTGGGCTGGTACAAGCAGAGTGCTTATATCGAGAGTAGGAGTTGAGTGTACCGTTTTTTCGTTCACTAACAGTTATTGGTGTTAATTAAGAAATAGGACCTGAAATGTAATATTGAACGACTAGCAAATTAGCTTGAACTGTTGCAAAATGTAGCCTAATTTTATCAAATTAAAGTTTATTTATTCTTACAAATTCGCCACCCATTATTCTATAAATAATTCCACCAATTTGTATTTCTTGGCCTTCGCTCATTTTTGCAATATTTGTTATGTCTTGTTCTATTGTATGAATACTACCTTTGGTTTTCCATGCAATTAAAAGATAATCTTTAAGCACCCAACCATCTGTTGCACCACATAAGATAATATGCACGGGTTGATTAAATGTTTTTAACAAAGAAATATCCTTAACTGGTGCATTGTTATCAACTATTGCAATTAGTTCAGTGAAAGGCTTAGCAAGTTTAACGCCTTTAATAAGTGCTTCCATATTATTTTCTGCACAATCACCTCCATAACCACGTGATGAAACATGAGCTATAAAAGCATTTAACTTAACAATACCTTCTGAAGGTGAATAATAGATACCTCCTGTTTCACCAATTATTTTCTCATTATCGCTTTTGTTATCACCATCATTAAAAAAAACAAACTGAAGGTTTTGCTCTTTCTTTAAATTTAGTTGATACCATATACCAAGCTGATGCGCATAAGGCTGCATACTACCTGTTAAGTCGCATACAATAAGCTTATTAATCCATTTGTTCCGGTTTAAAACCTTAGTTATTACAGTGTCTGTAAATCCTTTCGAATATTCTTTTGAAGCCCTTAAATATCCTTCTTCAATTGATATTCCAAGCCTTTTGCACTCTGCTTCAAATGCAACTCGCTTTTCCTTTAACCTTTTTTCTTCATTTACTATTCTAAGTTCTTCTTCCTTTTTACGCTTTTCTATTTCTCTCGTGCCAAGGTAACTAAAAGTAATATCAACTTTTGAGGTGCCTTTTGTATAGTCAAATTCGTAAGAAATAAAATCCTTATTATGTTTAAAGTTTACAAAGTATTTGTCGCCCTTTATTAGATATAAAACCATGTTGCCTAACAAGTCTGTTGTGCCTTTAAAATGCTTATTGCGCTTACTTGCAGAGAACGTTATAGTTTCGTTAATTAATGGTTTTCCATGAATATCTTTTAGTGCTAAGTTTACTAACGAAAAATGGGTAAATTGTATTGGCTGTTTCATTTTAGAACCACTAATATATGTAGTGTCTGGTAGTTGGTTGGCAGTAAAATCTACCTTGCTAATTTCTGCAGGTGTCATTTTAATTGCTTTTGATAATGCAATCATATTCGATTCGTATGCGAGTGTTCTTTTTAATCGTCCTCCAGCAGGCGATTTTATTACACTTTTATCAGCATAATTCGAAATTGTTAAATCAAAAATGGTATTACAAGGTACTTTAAAAGCAACAACACCAAACTTGTCGGAACTTTGTATATATGTTTTACCATCAGCTTTATTGGTTAATGAAACCTTTTGGTCTGAAAAAAATCCACCCGCAATATTTTTTAATTGAAACTCTATGTCTGACTCGCAATCCTGCCCGTTTGAAGGTGCTGCATTTAAAATTAATGCCAATAAACCGAACCAGCTTATTAGTCTTGTTTTTATTAAGATTTTCATGGTAAAGGGTTTAACGATACATACGTAAAAGTATTATGTTTAGGTAAATAAAGCGTTAGTTAAGTAAATAACCATCAACAAAAAGGCAGAGTAGAGGTAGTTCAATTTAAAATGTACCCAACCATATTCTTCAACTCAATTAAATACCAACCCCAATTTTATTTGCAGCATTCCTTTTAAATAGTTTTACAAATTCGTACCAAATTACTGATAAAAAACCTATACCAATTGCAAGAAATAACTGAGCAGGACTTAATGTTTTAAACTCAAAAAATGCGGATAACTGTGGCACAAATAATAGCAATGCTGTAATAAATACGGTAATGGAAATGATAAGTAAAACCAGGTTGTTTTTATAGCGTAAGGTAGTAAATATTGAATAATAAAAAGAGCGATTAACTAATGTAAGAAAAACATTGGCTACTATTAATACCGTAAATACCATTGTTCTGGTAATAAATTCATCATAGCCGTTATAAATCGAATATTGATAAATAAATAATACAGCAGCGGTTATAGCCAAGCCCTGAATAATACTAGTGGTAAGTTCACTCCAATTAAAAAATGAGGTTGTAAAAGGGAGTGGCTTTTTATGCATGGTGTTTTTTTCAATGGGTTCATTTTCAAAAATAATAGAACATGTTGGCCCCATAATTAATTCTAAAAAAATAACATGCACAGGCGATAGAATATTTGGATAAACCCAACCCAAAACCAAAGGAATAAATACCGTTAATATTAATGGAATATGGATAGAGATAATGTATTGAATAGCCTTTTTTAAGTTGGTGTAAATTCTTCTACCCATCGCAACTGCATCTACCATTTTTGATAAATCGTCATCAATTAATATAAGCGAAGCAGCTTGTTTGGCTATTTCTGTTCCTTTTTTGCCCATGGCAATACCAATATGTGCCGACTTTAAAGCAGGTCCATCATTCACACCATCACCAATCATGGCTACAATGTGTTTTTTTGCTTTTAGGGCATTTATAACCCTGAGCTTTGCCTCCGGAAACATGCGTGTAAAAATATTGGTTTGCACCACTTTTTCTTGCAATTCTAAATCAGAAAGCGTCATCAATTCATTACCCGATAAATGATACTCAATGCCTTTAAATGCTACCTGTTTTGCTACAGCCACAGTAGTTTCAGCATTATCACCAGTTATTATTTTTACCATAATACCTGCATCGTAAAAGTGCTTTAATACACTTTCAATATTTGCTTTTGGTGGGTCGTAAAAAGCTACAATTCCTTTAAAACTAAACTTTAGCTCTTGCTGTGTATTAGGAAAATTGCTGCCAGAAAAACTGCCTTCCCCAACGCCCAATACGCGGTAACCTAATGCTGTTATGGTTTGTATGGCTTCATTTATTTGTTGTTTTTCGGTATCTGTTAAATCCGAAACAATCATCAATGCCTCGGGAGCACCTTTTGCCGCTATAATTCTATTGCCTAAATTGTTTTCAAAAACATGCGTCATCATTGGCGGTTTTCCACCTAATGGATATTCATGTATCATGTTATAGTTTGGCCTTTCATCTATTGCATAAGCTTGGCTGTATGCATCATGTAAGGCAATTTCCATTGGGTCGAAGGGGATAGGTTCGCTGGCCCACATGGCAATTTTTATCAATGATAATTCTTCTTCGTTAGCTTCATTTGGGTTTACAATTCTTTGCGAATGCAAGGCAAATAATTTGGCCAAACTCATTTTGTTTTCGGTAATGGTTCCTGTTTTATCAATGCAAATAACCGTGGCTGAGCCTAATGTTTCAACAGTTTTCATTTGTTTTACCAAAATGCCCATTTTCATTAATCGCCAAGCACCTATTGCCATAAATGCCGTAAAAGCCATGGGTATTTCTTCGGGTAAAATACTCATAGCAAGTGTAAGTGCTTTTAGTAAACTATCTAATAAATTATGCGAATTAAAATAGTTAATAGCCCATACAATCACAAAAAATACCACGCCAATAATTACTAATTTTATTACAAAACTGTTTATCTGCAACTCTAAAGGTGTTTTTTCTTCGCCAATATTATCAAGGCTCTCGCCAATTTTGCCCAACTTGGTATTGTTACCAATATGGGTAATGGTGGCAATTGCCAAGCCGCTTGCAACTGTGGTTCCTTTATAAATAAAATTATCTTGAACTGATTTATCTTTAAATACCGCAAACGACTCTCCAGTAAGAATAGATTCGTTTACAGAAAAATCATTAGAATGTACAATAATTCCATCAGCAGTAATTGATGTGCCTTCTTCAACAATTAAACTATCACCTACTACTAAATCATCACTTTCAATCTCTATAGTTTGGCCATTTCTAATTACTTTACAATGCGGCTGTGTAAGTTCTTTTAGTTTTTGTAATGCATTTCTACTCCTAGAATCTTGGTATAAAGAAATTGCTGAAACTATAATAATGGCTGACGATAAAAAAATGCCATCATCAATTTGTCCGCTTACATAATAAATTAACGATGCCGCCAATAATAAAATAATCATTGGTTCTTTAGCTAAGCTTTTTATTGCATCAACTATATCATTATCTTTTTTATATGTTAGCGTATTTTTGCCAAACTTTTTTCGGGCATTAATAACCTCCTCGCTTGTTAATCCTTGTATATTGAAGTTATTTGAAGACATTATTAAATAATTAGTTTGGTGTGTAAAAGTATTAAAGTTAGGGTTGATACAAAAAAAACATCAACCCAAATTATATTGTAAAGCTCCTCAAAAATAACGGTAATTACAAGTAACTCCAATAAGCATTATACTTTAAGTAAGTAACTATGTGAGTAATTGTATATCATCAATAAAAATCAACCCATAGTTAATTATAACAAATAGCTGTTAGCCTTGCTACAATCCTTAAAGTTTAATAATAATTTGTGTTTTAATAAGCTATTTGTATTTTTACAACTGTACATTAATATTTGTAATGCATGATTAAAAGCGCCATATTAACTTTATTTATTCTTTTGTTTTCCATTAACTTACAAGCACAGCAAAAGCAAAAATTTGTACCATCTGTTTTGGTTGAGTTTTACACCTCAGAAGGTTGTGGAAGCTGTCTGCAAGCCGATGAATTTAGCGCACAAATACGTGCCATAGCCGATTCATCACAAATGCGTGTTTTTACACTCGATTATCATGTAGATTTATGGAATCTTTCGGGTTGGGTTGATCCGTTTTCAGACACAATTTACACCATTCGCCAACAAACAATGGCTGTTGCCAATAACCAACGCGCTATGTTTACGCCAATGGTATTTGTAAATGGCACAGGTGCTTTACCTTCGGGTGCTAAAAGCGAAGTAGGCAAGTTAATTGAAAAATTTACACGCAACCCAGCCGAAAACTTCTTGTTAATGTCGGCTTCATGGAATCCCAATACCAAGATTTTAGATTTTGAATATGAAGCAAAAGGCGAAACCGATAGCCTTGATATCTATTTTGTGTTGACTCAAAAAAATGCTTCAAGTGTGCCTAATGGTGGTGAAAACAAAGATAAAAAACTACACCATAAAAATGTGGCTATTAAAATGGTAAACAGCACAAATGTTAAAGCCACAGGCTCAATTGGTATGGTAATGCCAGTACCCAATGTAGACTTTGATAAATACATTGTGTATGGTTTTTTACAGCACAAACGCACAAAACAAATTACGGCAACACAAGTATTAGAGTTTAACCAAATGCAGCCAACAGAATAAGGTTATTTATCGATGAATTTGTTTAATAACGTGTTTATTGTACCACATATTCATAAATAAACACCCATCACATTTGTTAAACCACCTCTATTTCAATCATAAAAAAAACATCCACAATTTACCACACTTTGGTTTAAAATGATAACTTAGCGGCATGGAAAATTTTGTGGTTTCGGCACGAAAATATAGACCGGGAACTTTTGGTAGCGTAATAGGACAGGAGCATATTACACAAACATTAAAAAATGCAATAAAGAATAATCTTTTAGCGCATGCTTTTTTGTTTTGTGGTCCGCGTGGTGTTGGTAAAACAACCTGTGCGCGTATTTTGGCCAAAACCATTAATTGCGAAAATATTGGTGCTGATACCGAAGCTTGTAATGAGTGCGAAAGCTGCAAATCATTTAATAATAATGGTAGCTTTAATATTTACGAGCTAGATGCTGCTAGTAAT
>JAGPCI010000326.1 GCA_018058165.1 Bacteroidia bacterium | reverse complement strand
ATAAAGGTGCTTTCACAATAATGTATAAATTTGTGGGTTGAATAGATTAATTACTACACGCATTATTTTTATGATAAATAAATCAGCATTTAACTGGATAAGTATTTTACTATTATTTGGATTTAACAATTTAATCTGGGCACAAAATTCTCCCACAGCATTAAGCAAAACTCCCGAGTGGACTATTTCTGTTGATAAAAAAGACATTAAAGTTGGCGATGTAATTACCGTAACTTTTACCAGTTTAATTGAAAAGGATTGGTACATGTATAGCAATGATTTTGACCCAAATTTAGGCCCTATTGCTGCCGAGTTTACTTGGGAAAAACATGCCTCTTACCAATTGGTTGGCAAGCCAATTCCGGTTGGCTCGCACAAACATTACGAGGAAGTTTGGAAAGGCGATGTTGCTGTTTTTAAAAAGAAGGGAATTTTTAAACAAAAAATAAAAGTACTTAGCGAGAATCCTGTAATTAAAGGCTCAATATATTTTCAAGAGTGTAATGAAATTAGTGGAATATGCATGCCTCCGTATGATGTGCCACTAGAAGTTAAAGTTACAGCGGTAAAAGCAGCCGCAGCCGCAGAAGAGGTAAGCGCAACTCCTGAAAATTTACCCGTTATTATTGATACAGTTACAACAGCCGAAGAAATTACAATTACAACCGTTGATACATCTGCATCAACCCAAACTGAAATACAACAAATACCAGCCGAAGAGCCAGCAAAAGAAGGTGTTTTTAGCTTTTTGTTACTTGCATTTTTTGGTGGTTTAATTGCCGTGGCTACTCCATGCGTTTTTCCTATGCTACCAATGACAGTGAGCTTTTTTACCAAAAAAAGCGAAACCCGCGCACAAGGTATTACCCGTGCATTTACCTTTGGATTATCAATAGTTGGTATTTATGCATCGTTGGGTTTAGTTTTTGCTTTTTTTGGCTTAGGTCCAGATTTTGGAAATTGGTTAAGCACACATTGGTTGCCTAATATTTTGTTCTTTATCATATTTATGGTTTTTGCTGCATCATTTTTAGGTTTGTTTGAAATTACCTTACCTCACGCTATGGTAAATAAAATAGATAGCAAAAGTAGCATGACTAGTTTTGGTGGAATATTTTTTATGGCCTTTACTTTAGTTTTGGTTTCATTTAGCTGCACAGGCCCAATTGTTGGAAGTTTATTGATTGAAGCCGTAGGAGGTAAGTTTTTAAAACCATTATTAGGCATGGCTGCATTTGGTGGTGGACTTGCATTGCCATTTACCCTATTTGCCATTTTCCCTAGTTTCTTACAAAACTTACCAAAATCTGGTGGATGGTTAAACTCTGTAAAAGTAGTTTTAGGTTTTATTGAAGTTGGTTTTGCATTTAAGTTTTTAAGTATTGCTGATGTGGTTTATCATTGGGGAATTTTAGACCGCGAAGTGTATTTATCTATTTGGATTGTACTTGCATTTTTACTTGGAATGTACTTGCTAGGCAAGCTTAAATTTAGCCACGATAGCGATATTCCTTATGTAAGTGTTCCGCGTTTTGGTTTAGCTTTGATAGCATTTTCGTTTGGTGTGTATATGATACCAGGGTTGTTTGGTGCACCGCTTAAAGGCTTATCTGGTTTATTGCCACCAATGCAAACTCAAGATTTTATTTTAGGTGCAAATACTTCATCAGCACCACAAAATCATAATACTACGGCAAGCGGAACTACCATTAAACATGCAGATTTTTTACACCTTCCGCATGGTTTAACTGGGTACTTTGATTATAAACAAGCATTAGAAGAATCGAAGAAACAAAACAAACCAATTTTTGTTGATTTTACTGGTCATGCATGTGTTAATTGCCGCAAAATGGAAGAGTATGTTTGGGCTAAACCAGAAGTGTTAAAGCGCTTACAAAACGATTTTATTATTGTGAGTTTATATGCTGACGAACGTAAAACTTTACCAGAAAGCGATTGGTATACTTCGGCCAGAGACGGTAAGGTTAAAAAAACAATTGGAGAGCAAAATCAAGACTTACAAATTACCAAATACAAGTTTAGTGCACAACCGCAATATGTAATTATTGATGGAAGCGAAAACATGTTATCGGGCCCAAGTTTTTTTGATACAGATGAGCAATTGTTTGTTGATTTTTTAGACAAGGGAAAAAATTCTTATAAAGCTGTTAAGTAACCTGTATGAACAATATTAAACAGCATTTTATTGAAGCACAAGAAATTTTAAATAGCTTTTTGGCCAATCAAAACAACTTTGAAACAATTGCAAATGCTGGCAATGTAATGGTTGATGCTTTAAACAATGGCAATAAAATAATAAGTTGCGGCAACGGTGGTAGTATGTGTGATGCAATGCATTTTGCCGAAGAACTTACTGGTCGCTATCGTAATGATAGAAAACCTTTTGCTGCAATATCCATTAGTGATGTTTCGCATATAGCTTGTGTTGGCAATGATTATGGCTACGATTTTATTTTTAGCAGATACCTACAAGCGGTAGGCAATACAGGCGATGTTTTATTGGCTATATCTACCAGTGGTAATAGTAAAAATGTACTAAATGCAATTGAAATTGCTAAACAAAAAGGTATAAAAGTGGTAGGACTAACAGGCAAAGATGGCGGTAAAATGGCTCCTTTGTGTGATGTAGAAATAAGAGCACCACACAGCCAATATGCCGATAGGGCTCAAGAAATTCATATTAAGTGTATTCATGCATTAATAGATTACATTGAGGTTAATGCCAAATAAGGTTTTTTTTAAATGGATTTCTACTGCTATACCTATTAATTACTAATTGTAATTAAACACCTTTTCATTGTTTTTTAACCTTCATACTTCAATTACTTTATAAA
>JAGPCI010000074.1 GCA_018058165.1 Bacteroidia bacterium | reverse complement strand
GTTATGGTATTTATAATTGATGCTCCCGTAACCGTGTTAATATTTACCTGCTCATTATATGTTCCTGCTGCAACTATAAAAGTAACTGGGCCAGATACGCCCGCAGTATTTAGTGCGGTAGTTGCAGAACTAAATGATGTAAAATTACTTGCGCCACTACCACTTGCATTTATGGTGTATGTGCCGTTTAATTTACCGTAAAATGGACCTACAACAACTGTATCATTAATTGCATTATTGTCTAAACTGCCATTAGGCAAGTGTATATATCCTTTAAAAGTTGATAAAACTCCACCATATACATAGGCTGCTTTATTACCAGATAAAATAACACGCATGGTATCATTAGGTGCAATGCTAACACCTGTAAAGGCAGAATCTTGCATATTTATCCCGTTAACGGTATGGCGTATGTTAAAACTTGTAATAGTGGTTGCACCAAAGTTTTTTAACAACACATTAAAGGTGTTTGCGCCCACAATTAGGTCAGAGTTAGGGGTAATAGCCGATACAATCCCTAAATCTGATGTAAAGCTTGAAGGTATTTCATAAGCACCAATATCTGGTGGATTATTTCTTAACGAATCATTAATATCACTTGTAATACCAGCTATTTGAATTCCATTATTGGTTGATAAAGTAGGAATTAATTCTGTACCTGTTGTAAACCCTGATGAGTTACTTACCGAGTTTGCTCCTGCAATTGAATTATATGTGGCTGGCGAATAATTTGTACCGTTTACATTTATTAAAGTTGTTGGGGTACCTGCTCTATAATAATTATTGTAATTTAAGGCAGGTGTAAATGTAACTCCACTATTTGAGCGGAAAGGCACATAGGTTGCACCTGCATTTGAATCGGCAACAAACATATTGTTATTTCTAAAATCAAATCCTGTGCCCGAACCAAGGTACACTGCCGCAGCAGCCGTTGTGCTTGTGGGAGTATTTGAAATTAATACCGAGTTAAACCAAACATCCCAATTATTAGATGATGCAAAATATATTCCTGAAGGAGTTGTACTTCTAAATGCACCACCAATTGAATTATTACTTAATACTGCACGACCAATGCTAGCCGTTGAGTTGGTAATATAAATACCATACTGGCCAGCATCGAATACTTTGTTTTTATTGATTTCTGTTGTACCACTAGCATTTGAAATAGCACTACTAAAATACATACCATATGATGTAGTTGAATTATTACGTACATAAATGGTGTTACCAATAAATTTAGCACCAATAATGTTACTTACATAAGTGGCATAGGAATTACTATTAACCATTAAGTTACCATTGGTTACCATATTGGTGTTTGTACCATTACCCGAAATGTATAAGTTAGCTGCACCACCTACAATCTTATTATTTAATAACTTAATATTATTAAAAGTACTTGTGGTTGTAGGAGAAGTTTGGCTTCCACTCATTACCACCGAAATGAAATTTGTAGAGCTACTGGTAATACCATTACCTACAAAATCTATAATACAATTGGCAATGGTAATGTTATTTGAACCACCAAAAACATGCACCGGCCAACCATAACTTACACCTGTACCACGTATGGTTAAATTACGCATAGTAATATAACTGGTATTATTAAACAATACCGTATGTCGTGCATTATTGGCAGTAGCAGCAAAGGTTATTATTCTTGTTGAATCGTTGCCTGCACCACCATCAAAAGTTATGGTATTGGTTGATGATAAACCTAAAATATCTGCAAAATCTAATTGTCCTGTATATGTACCTGCTTCAATATTAAATACTACTGGGCCTGCAATACCTGCACAACCCATAGATTGCACAGCTGATAATACAGAAGTAAAATTAGTGGCACTTGCAGCTACCGAACCATCTATTGTATATGTTCCAGCTAATGCGGCACAAATTGGGCCTAATGTAGCGGTATCATTAAATGTATTTAAATCTTGCGAAAAATTAGGTGATGCGCTATAAGCCGTGATTGTATATACAATACCTGGTAAAAATGCATAACGTTGGTCGGTTGAACCTGCCCCACTAAACTCATTAAACTCAGCATAAGCCGTATCACATGCGCTTAAGGAGCCAGTCCAAGTTATTGATTGTGGTGTACCACCGTTTACTGCATACGATACAGTTGCAGATGTGATGGTACTGTTACCGTTATTTTTAATTAACACCCTAATTTTTTGAGTACCCACTTGCATAGGTATTTGTGGTTGCACAATACCAATTACAGCCAAATCGTTTGCTACTTTTGTAGTGCTTTCGTAGGCCCCAATACTTGGTAAAGCTCCTCTTAAATTACCCAATAAATCTGTAGTAACAGTTGCAATGTTTTCTCCACTATTACAAGATAAATTACTACGTAAGTTTGTAGCCGATAAATAATTTGGATTAATACTAACCGAGTTTGAATTATATCCAGTAGCTCCTATCATATTAATATTATTGTAAACAATATTATTAATATTTAATAGGCGTGTTGGGCTCGATTTATAATAGTTATTATAATTTAAACTACTTAATGTACTTGTATTATCACTCCAAACTGCATAAGCACTAGAATTAGCATTGGTAACAGCAAAGTTGTTATTTTTAACAATGTTACCAGTACAATTACTTATCATTTTAAATGCCGCAGATTGCAAGCCAGTAGCTGCATTGTCTAAATTTACACTATTAAATAATACATCTACATTTTGAGTGTAATTATTAAAGTAAATACCTGCAGGGTCTGTACTTCTAAATGTACCACCAACTGAATTGTTAATTACTTTGGCACGTAAATTACCAGAACTACCTTGCATATAATAGCAGTTAATACCATACTGACCTGCATTATTTACAACGTTGCCAATAATTTCTTTTCCATATGCACCGTTGCTAATTGGAAAGTTAGCATAAATACCCATTGATGAAACAGAACCAGTAGTGCTCATATCAATGAAATTATTATTAAAACGGAAGGCCGTTGTATAATAAGCATGTATACCATACATATTAGCACCAGTAATAGTATTGCCTCTTACATTAATATCTGCACTATTCTGGCAATAAAAATAAACACCAGCGTATCCTCCTGTAATGGTATTACTATCTACGTATAAATTGCTAAATGTAGCATTAGTATTTAAACTAGCTGGTCCGCCATTTAAAACTATACCCACAAAATTAGTATTGGCACCATTTACACCACCACCACCAATAAAGTTTACTATACAATTTGAAACAGTAATATTTGATGAGTTATTACCCGATACATGCACTGGCCATGCATAATTTGCTCCAGTTCCTCTTATGGTTAAATTTTTAATAGTAACCCAAGATGTGTTATTAATTCTTAATGTATGATAGTTACCAGGAATTGTTGCTGCAAAGGTTAAAATTCTATTTGCTGCATTACCCACTCCACCATCAATAGTAATGGTATTGGTTGCCGATACCCCTGGCACAAAATCTAACGAAACCTGCTCGTTATAAGGTGTGGTACCCATTACTGTAAAATTAACAGGCCCAGATACACCTCCATTATTTAAAGCAACTGCAGCACTAGTAAACGATACAAAATTAGTTGCACTTGCAGGCAAGCTTTGGTCGATTGTATAATTACCTGACAAACCACTATAAATTAGTGGAACAGCCGCGGTATCATTTACGGTATTTGCATCTTGTGTTGAATTTGGCAACTCGGTATAAACTTTTATACTATATGGAGTGTTTGCAATAAAAGTATATTGAGATGCACCAGAGAATGTATAATTAGCCGAACCGCATGGAGGTATAGAGCCTGTAAAAAAACCACCTACTGGCGTTCCACCATTTACGCTATATGAAACATTAGCTGCTGTAATCGTGTTTGAACCATAGTTGCGTAAAGTAACTGTTATGTTTTGGCTACCAGCAGTAAATGGCAATAATGGCGCTACTATTTTTTCAACACCTACATCATTTGCTACACCATTAACTTCGTATGCGCCCATATCTGGTGTTGTAAGGCTACGAGTTGTTCCATTTATATCAGTAGTAATACCTGCTATTGATGTTCCATTATAACAAGGATTAAACGATAATAAATTTTTAGGAGAAGTAAAATTTGGATTAGCAAAAATAGAATTGGTATTATAACTTGAGTTACCAATAAAGTTTGATGGTGTTAAAATATTACCACCCATATATAAAAGTGGCTCTTGATTAGAAATACCTACTTTATAAAATAAATTATAATCAAAAGAGGTTCCATTAATTACTGCATAATTATATCCATTAGGAAAATATGCACCATAAGCTGTAGAACCAACTCCAGTAACAGCAAAAACATTGTTACGTATATCTAATAATGTTGCTCCAGTGGTACAGCAGTTACCAGAAAAGAATGCCGCATTTTGTGTATTAACGGTTACCGCATCGAAGTTTACACTGTTGTGAAAAATGTTCCAATTATATGAAGACCCTGTAAAATAAATACCATAAGCATTGGTGCTTCTAAAACCACCACCTAATGAATTATTCAACAGCACCGACCTAGTTGCTGATTGACCAGCACTTGAGCTAATATAAATTCCTTGATATGCTGCATTAACAATATTATTGCCAATAATTTCGTGCGCAAAACCTATTCCTGCTGCGCAGCTATTAATATATAAGCCGTAACCGTTTATGTTGCCAAATTCGTTTAAAGTAAATTTATTATTATTTAAGCTAAATTTATTTATGCCTTGAACATATAAACCATAATAGTTAGTACTATCAACTATATTGTTTCTGAAATTAATGTTAGAAGCAGTTCCATTTCCGTATAAATAGTTAGCATATCCACCATAAATAGTATTGCTATCAATTTCTAAATTGGTTATGGCACTTGTTCCACTAGTAGGGCTTGCAGTACTATTATTAACTACTACTGCACAAAAATTTGCATTGGTATGTGTTGATGCTAAAGTACCAAAGCCAATAATACATTGTTTAACTTTTACATAATTAGACGCATTCATGATATGTAACGGCCAACCATAAGAAGGGCTTTCGGCCAAAATGGTAAGATTTTTTAAGGTTACATATTGTAGGTTATTAATACGAACAGTATAAGCTGTTGCAGCCGAAGTTGCTGTTGTATTTGTAATTACCCTTGTAGATGCATTTCCAGCGCCTCCATCAAAGGTTATGGTATTGGTTGCACTAACACCTGTTATCGTTGTAATTTCAATTTGTCCAGGATAAATACCTGCTGCCACATTAAATATTACAGGCCCTGTTATTCCTGTTCCATTTGGTGTTCCACCATCACTACGCGTACCTAAACGCATATCGCTAATTGCTGATAAAAAACTCTGGTAATTGGTAGCACTTGCTGCTTGAGATGAATCAATCGTGTAGGTGCCCGAAAGGGCCGCATTTACATGAGCGTTCATGCCAATGCCACATAATAAAAACACAATAAAAAGTGCTTTAATTAAAGGTAAAAATGGTGTTTTGCTTTTCATTATATAATAGTTTGTTGTTATGTATATTAAAAGCTCTTTTTATCAACTTCATTGTGCTTAATTTGGTCGAGGTAGTGGTCGAAAAAATTGTTGTAGATATAAGCACATTTTATTCCTTTTCTCCAAAGAACGAAAATTGAAAGTAGTTTATTTAAAGAATACATGCAAATTATTACTGTTAATTTAAATTAATTATGAACTAAACAAACATGTAACCCATAAATTGTCAATAATTTAGCAATAGCATTTTAAATAAATTTTAATCTGAATTTTCAATAATTACATATAAGCACAAATAATATTAGTTTACAAAACAATAGTTTACATAAACAACTATATGCTTATTCAACTATATTTGCGCAATGTTGCCTCAACAAAAAAATAAAATTAGTGTTCAATCAAATACAGCACCACTTAGTATTTGGTTTAATACCTTGTTTAAAAAATATTATCATGTAATTGAGCAAGAATTAGCACATATCGGCATCGAAAGATATTTTTATGTATTAACACTTATATGCAGACAAGAACAAATAACCCAACAATGTATAGCAAATTATTTAGGCATAGATAAGGCCAGCATGGTAAGAATTATAGATTACCTTACTAAAAATGGATTAGTTAAGCGTACAACACATTACGAAGACAGAAGAAGTTATATTATTACTGCCACAAAAAAAGGAATGCAGCTTTGCCCTATCATAGAGCAAACTTTTGAACATGTAAATAACTGTGCATTAATTGGATTTACAGAGGACGAAAAAAAACAGTTTTTAGCCATGATGACTCGCATAGAAACCAATTTAACATCTACATTAAACCAACTTCCAACCGAATAAAAATTTAGAAATGAAAAAAAAGAATATAATATACTTAGTAATTATAATAGCTGTATTAGCATTATTAGCTTGGCCAAAGTTAAAACCAAATCAAGCCAAACAATCGCAAAAAGGTGCTAAACAGGGAAATGCAATAATGGTTGAAACCATAAAAGTAAAGCCACAACCTTCTGATAAAACGATAGAAACAACGGGTAATATTTTAGCCCAAGAAGAAGTAATTTTATACCCCGAAACAGAAGGTAGAATTGTGAGTATAAACTTTATTGAAGGCGCTCAAGTACAAAAAGGCGATTTATTGTTAAAGATTAATGATACCGAATTACAGGCACAATTAAAAAAAGCTATTGCCACCAAAAAACTTAAAGATGATACAGAAAAACGTAATAAATCTTTGTTTGATAAAGGCGCAATTAGTGCAGAAAGTTATGATGTAGGAACTAACGAATTAACCAGTATAAATGCTGATGTGGATTTAATAAATGCACAAATTAGAAAAACAGAAATTCGTGCACCTTTTAGTGGTAAAATTGGTTTTAGAAATGTAAGTGAAGGTAGCTACGTTACACCAAGTACACGTATTGCTGCACTACAAAGCATCAACCAAATAAAAATTGAATTTGCCGTTCCCGAAAAATATGCTTCATTAATTAATAAAGGCACAAACATTACCTTTAAAATAGAAGGAAACAGCAATACTTATGAAGCCATAGTTTACGGTGTGGAGCCTAAAATAGATGAAGTAACACGTAATGTGATAATGCGTGCCACATGCCCAAATCCTAATCAAAAAATATTACCCGGCTCGTTTGCTAAAGTTGCTGTTATTGTAGGTAATACCCAAAATGCATTTATGATACCTACACAAGCTATTGTGCCAATTTTAAAAGGGCAAAAAGTATATGTTGTGCAGGGTGATAGTGCAGTAGAAAGAATAGTAAAAACAGGAACAAGAAAAGAAAAAGATATAGAAATAACTGAAGGCTTAAACGCAGGTGACGAAGTAATTACTATTGGTGTAATGTATCTTAAACAAGGTGCCAAGATTAAACAATAATACTAAGCAAAATTTGCTTTAAAAATTATTTAATAATCAAACAAAACCATAACAAAATTAAACATGAGTTTAAGTACAACAAGTATAAACAGACCCGTATTAGCAACAGTAATGTCGATTATTATTTTGCTATTTGGAGCCATTGCATTTAACTTTTTAGGGGTTAGAGAATATCCCTCAATAGACCCACCAATAATTACCGTACGTACTGGATATACAGGCGCTAACCCAGAAATTATAGAATCGCAAATAACCGAACCATTAGAAAAAGCTATTAATGGTATTGCTGGCATTCGCTCTATTTCTTCATCGAGCAACCAAGGTAGCAGCATAATTACAGTAGAGTTTGGTTTAAATGAAAACCTAGAAGCAGCGGCCAATGATGTGCGTGATAAAGTTTCGCAAGCAGTAAGGCAATTACCTCAAGATATTGATGCCCCTCCTGTTGTTTCAAAAGCTGATGCCAACTCTGATGCTATTTTAACTTTAACAGTTCAAAGTAATAGCAAAAATCATTTACAATTGAATGATTATGCAGAGAATGTTTTGCTTGAAAAATTACAAACCATTCCGGGAGTTAGTACCATACAAATTTGGGGTCAAAAACGTTATGCCATGCGGTTATGGCTTGACCCTGTTAAACTTTCATCATTTAAGCTTACACCACTTGATGTGCGTAATGCTTTAGATAGAGAAAATGTAGAATTACCTGGAGGAAAAATAGAAGGAAACAGTACCGAATTATCTGTAAAAACAGTTGGACGATTTACAACCGAAGAAGAGTTTAACAACATCATTATTCAATCTACCAATAACCGAACAATTAGGTTGCGTGATGTAGGTTATGCTGTATTAGGAGCAGAGAACGAACAAACTGTTTTAAAAGAAAGCAATACACCAATGATTGGTTTGGCCTTAGTGCCACAGCCAGGCGCTAACTATATTGAAATTGCCGATGAGTTTTATGTTAGGTACGAACAAATTAAAAAAGATATTCCAAATGATATTAAGGTAGATATTGCATTAGATAACACAAAATTTATACGTAAATCAATTACCGAAGTAGGCGAAACTTTGTTAATAGCATTTTTATTGGTGGTACTAATTATTTACTTATTTTTTAGAGATTGGTTAATCGCGTTTAGGCCTTTAGTAGATATACCGGTTTCATTAATAGGATCGTTTTTTATCATGTATATTTTTGGCTTTTCAATTAATATATTAACGCTATTAGCTATTGTACTCGCCACTGGTTTGGTGGTGGATGATGGTATTGTAGTAACCGAAAATATATTTAAGAAAATTGAAGCAGGCATGAACCCAAAAGAAGCTGCAATAAAAGGTGCAAACGAAATTTTCTTTGCTGTTTTATCTACATCAATTACGCTGGCAGTGGTATTTTTACCTATTATATTTTTAGATGGATTTGTTGGAAGATTGTTTCGTGAATTTGGTGTAGTGGTTGCTGGTGCTGTTTTAATATCAGCTTTTGTATCGCTTACTTTAACACCTATGTTAAATGTTAAACTACAAAGTAAAAACCAAAAACAATCTAAATTTTATACTTTAACCGAACCATTTTTTGTTTGGCTAAATAACGCATACAATAATTCGTTGCGAACGTTTATGAAAAAAAGACGTTGGTCGGTGGCTATAATAATTGTATCGTTTGGGTTGATATTTTTAATTGGGTCTACTATTCAATCAGAGCTTGCACCACTTGAAGATAGAAGCGTTATGCGAATTGCATCTACTGCCCCCGAAGGTGCATCATACGAATACATGGAACATTACATGGATAGAATTGCACAATTGGTTATAGATTCTACTCCAGAAAAACGCATATTATTATCGGTGGTTGCTCCTGGTTTTACAGGAAGTGGAGCTGTAAATACGGGCTTTACACGTATATTTTTAACCGAACCAGGCGAGCGCGAACGTAGCCAACAAGATGTAGCACAAATGCTGCAAAAAAATGTAGGCTCGATGACTGAAGCTCGATCATTTGTAATTGTAGACCAAACTATAAATGGAAGTGGAGGCTCACGTGCTGGTATGCCAGTACAATACATTTTACAGAACCAAGATTTTGATAAACTACAAACATTTTTACCAAAATTTATGGAAGAGGTTGGTAAAAATCCTACGTTTCAAGGCTTTGATGCTAACTTAAAATTTAACCGCCCAGAGTTGGTAATTAATATAGATAGAGAAAAAGCAAAAGCAGTTGGTGTAAGTGTTCAACAAGTTGCACAAACACTGCAATTAACTTATGGTGGTATTAGATACGGATACTTTAATATGATGGGTAAACAATACCAAATTATTGGGCAAGTTGATAGGGTTAATCGTGATGAACCTTTAGATTTAAAATCTCTTTTTGTAAGAAATGATAAAGGAGAATTAATACAATTAGATGCCGTTGTGAGTGTAATTGAACAAAGTAGTCCACCACAATTGTACCATTACAACAGGTACAAATCGGCTACTGTTAGCGCAAGTTTAGCACCAGGAAAAACCATTGGCGATGGCATAAAAGCAATGGACGAAATTAAAGCAAAAGTATTAGATG
>JAGPCI010000073.1 GCA_018058165.1 Bacteroidia bacterium | reverse complement strand
ACATTGAGGTTAATGCCAAATAAGGTTTTTTTTAAATGGATTTCTACTGCTATACCTATTAATTACTAATTGTAATTAAACACCTTTTCATTGTTTTTTAACCTTCATACTTCAATTACTTTATAAACGCAAACAGGCCACCAATTGGTAGCCTGTTTTGTATAGTTTATCTTATTAGATTATGCGTTGTTTTCTGAACCTTGAGTTCCGCCTTCTGCTTTGTTTTCTGGGCGTGGTGGGCGAGGTAATAAAGCCTTGTGAGATAATTTAACTTTACCAGTTTTCTTATCAATTTCAATTAACTTTACTTTTATTTCCTGACCAACTTGTAAAACGCCTTCCATTGTTGGTAAACGGTTCCAGCTTATTTCACTAATGTGTAACAAACCATCTTTACCAGGTAAAAACTCTACAAATGCACCAAAATCAACAATAGTTTTTACTTTACCAGTGTACTCATCACCAATAATTGGCACTGCTGTAATACCTTTAATAATATCTACAGCTCTGCGCATACTATCACCATTGGTAGCGGCAACTTCAACTACACCAGTATTACCAACTTCTGTTATAGAAATAGTAGCACCAGTATCTTTTTGTATACCTTGAATTACTTTACCGCCTGGGCCAATTACTGCACCAATAAAGTCTTTATCGATAATAATGGTTTCAATACGTGGAGCATGTGGTTTGTAATCAGCATTTGGAGCACTAATGGTTTTATTCATTTCGTTCATAATGTGTAAACGGCCTGCGTTAGCTTGCAATAAAGCTTCTTCAACCATTTCCCATCTTAAACCATTTATTTTTATATCCATTTGGCAAGCAGTAATACCTTTTGCAGTACCAACTACTTTAAAATCCATATCTCCTAAGTGATCTTCATCACCCAAAATATCTGTTAAAATTGCATATTTACCAGTGCTTTCATCACTAATTAAACCCATAGCAACACCACTTACGGCTCCTTTAAGTTTAATACCCGAATCCATTAATGCTAAAGATGCAGCACAAACAGTTGCCATAGATGACGAACCATTTGACTCTAAAATATCACTAACAATACGAATGGTATAAGGACTTTCTGATAGCGGTGGTAAAATACGTTTTAAACCACGTAATGCTAAGTTACCATGTCCAATTTCTCTACGTCCCGGACCACGATTTGGTTTTACTTCGCCAGTAGAAAATGAAGGGAAATTATAATGTAACAAGAACTTGGCATAACCAGCATTCATTGGTGCATCAAGTAATTGCTCATCTAATTTTGTACCTAAAGTTACCGTAGTTAACGATTGTGTTTCACCACGTGTAAATACTGCACTACCATGCGCACCAGGTAAGTAGTTTACTTCGCTCCAAATTGGGCGAACTTCATCTAACTTACGGCCATCTAAACGCGTTTTTTCGTTTAAAACCATTGCACGTACAGCATCATACTCTACATCATGGAAGTATTTATTCATTAAAAACTTATCCGGTTTTGTTTCGCTACCTTCTGGATAAAATTCAGCAACAAACTCCTTGCGCACCGCTTTAAATGCGTCTGTACGTTCGTTTTTGCTTAAAGCACCTTTGGCAATAGCCATAATTTTATCGTAAGAATATTCACGAATATTTGCAGCTAAAGTTTCGTCACTACGCTCATGGTTATATTCACGTACTGGCTTTTTACCACCAAGCATTTCGCATAATTCCCATTGTGCTTTACACTGTAATTTAATGGCTTCGTGAGCAATTTTTAAAGCAGCTAACATATCTGTTTCGCTAACTTCGCTACACTCGCCTTCTACCATGTTTAAATCCTTTTCGGTACCAGCTACTATTAAGTCCATATCTGCATTAACCAATTGGTCGATGTTTGGATTTAAAACAAACTCTCCATTAATACGTGCAATACGAATTTCAGAAATAGGTCCGTTAAAAGGAATATCACTTACCATAAGTGCAGCCGAAGCGGCTAAACCTACTAGGCAATCAGGGTTTAAATTTTTGTCGGCAGAAATTAACTGTAACATTACCTGTGTATCTGCATGGTAATTTTCAGGAAAAAGTGGGCGTAATGCACGGTCAACTATACGGCTAACCAATACCTCGTAATCACTTAATTTTGCTTCACGCTTGTGGAAACTACCAGGTATGCGGCCTACTGCTGCAAATTTTTCTTGGTAATCTACCGTTAGTGGCATAAAATCCACATCTTCTTTGGCTTCGCGTGCTGATACTGCCGTAGCTAATATCATCGTGTCGCCCATTCTTACTACTACTGCTCCATCAGCCTGACGGGCTAATCTTCCAGTTTCAATTGAAATGGTTTTACCACCAATTTCAAACGTTTTTGTTGTTGCTTTACTCATTTTTGTTGTTTTTTACAAGGCCTATTCCCTGCAATGTTTATTGTATAAAAGTTTCTTTTAAAAAGAGGTTGGTTATAGTTTTATTAAAAAAATTAACCAAGTTTTTCATTTTACCATTTAAACTAAAAAATAAAAGCAGTGGCTAATATTGGCCCCTGCTTTTAAAAGTTTTACGAGATATAATCTAGCAAATTTGCTAAAATACACATCGTTAACCCGCAATAATTTAGCATTATTTACGAATTTCTAATTCTTTAATAATCGCCCTGTAACGGTAGATATCATTTTTAACAAGATAATCTAGTAGAGCGCGTCTTTTACCTACCAATTTCACAAGGCTTAACTCTGCAGAGTAATCTTTTCTATTACCCTTTAAGTGTCCTGAAATGTGATTAATACGGTGTGTAAATAATGCGATCTGACTCTCAGCTGAACCTGTGTCTGCTTTAGACTTGGCTTTACCGTACTTTTCGAAGATTGCTTGCTTCGATTCTGTGGTCAAATTCATAATTTATAGTTTTATTGTTTAATAAAATGAGCCGCAAAGTTATTAATATTATTGATAATTGCAAGCCTATCTGTGTAGTGTAAAATAACTTGGGTTGATTTTAAAATATTACGTTAAAATTAAATATAATACCAAAGGGTAGAAGGTTATATATAAATTAAATGTTGAGTATAATTATATTAGCAGCTTGATAGTTAACCCAGTGATAATTAGTGTGCACTAATAAAACAAAACATGAAACTACTTAAAACGATGTTAGTACTATGCATTTGTCTACTTGCTAACCAATCTCAAGGTATTGATTTTACTGCCAAAAAGCAACAACCAAGTATTACTAGTAAGAGCTTACACAATATATCCGTGTTTAATAAAGTGTATGGATACGTGCGGCACTTTAGTTCAACTTTAGCTGTTGATACGTTTTATGGCTGGGAAGACTTGTTGCTGCAATATTTGCCCCAGATAGAAGCTGCAAATTCTGACCTTGAATTATGTAATATTATTGAAAATTGCTTTGCACCGCTAGAACCAAAACTAGTTATAAGGCCATTTGATAAGAAAAATCAATCTGTAAAAATTGCCTCAACCAATTGCAATGATTTTTATGTTCATCGTTACAGTAAAGGCTGGGGCAATCGAGGTGAAAACGCAACAACAATGAAGTTTATTTACACTTCAGAAATTAAAAAATGCAGCACCGATTTTCAATTATTTAAAACCACTTACGAAAATATTTTTATTTCAATGCCACTTACAGCTTGTGTCAGTGACAGCACTTATAAGTACTACAACACAAGCCGCGAATTTGACCCGCGAACAAAAAGAGGCAAATACAGCATCAGTAATAAATATGTGCGAATGGGCATTATTATGGAAGTGTGGAATGTGCAGGAATATTTTTATCCTTACATGGAAGAAATGAAAATTGACAATGAAGCCATATTTAAAAAATATTTAAAAACAGTGTCAGGTGAAATGAATGAACAACAATTTTTTGAAACACTTGAATATTTTGGCGCAGAATATAAAGACGGTCATGCGGGATTTATGCCGTTTGTGCCAATGGCTGAGTGGCCCGATTTTGTGCCACCATTAAAAATTGAGTTGATAGGAAATGAACTAATTGTAACCTATGTTGCTGATACCCTAAAACACCTTATAAATATTGGCGATGAGGTAACAAATATAGATGATGTTCCCGCTATGGATTTCTTTAAAAAGAAACAGCAAAAAATCTCATCTGCAACACAAACATGGAATAAATACACTGCTGAAAGCGAATTGCTTATAGGATACAAAAACACTTTCGTGAAATTAGATTTATTACAAAATGGCAAAAGAAAAGCACTTTCATTAATCAGAAACGTTAGTGCAAGGACAAATGATGCCAATGCTAACAAAATACGTCCTGACATCTATGAAATCAAAAAGGATTACTACTATGTAAATTTGTGCTACCTAACGGATTCTTCATTTTATTATATCTCTGAAAATATTTTGCCTAAGGCAAAAGGCATTGTGTTTGATTTTAGGGGTTATCCATATCCTGTAAAATATAGTTTTTTGCAACACTTAGCAAGTGATACAATTTTTCCTCCTGCATGGACAATTCCTGTTAAAACATATCCTACTCAGAATGATATAAAACGAGATACTATTAATGCATCACATTGGATACATTCACCTTTGTTGCCAAAATATACCGACAATATTGTATTTCTTGTTAATGGTAGGTGTATAAGTGGAGCAGAAAGTTTTTTAGCAATAATTGAACACTATAAATTTGGAAAAATAGTTGGCGAACAAACAGCAGGAACAAATGGGAATATTAATTCATTTATATTATTCGGTCTGTATCAATTTTGGCATACACAAATGCATACTGCAAAGCATGACGGAAGTATGTTTCATGGTGTTGGCATTATACCAGCATTAAAAGTGAAGCCACAATCAATTAAAGATGTAATAAATGGGAATGATCTCTTTATTCATGAAGCCATAAAAGCACTAAGATAAAGGTTGGAGCCTCCTTGCCCCTCAACAAAAAAGCAGCACAAATTAAATTGTACTGCTTTTTTAAATTGAACATATTTTACTAAGCTACTTCAGCTTTTACTATTGGCTTATTGGCCAATAATGAAAGTAGTTGACCTAATTGATTTCTTAAGTTAGTTCGGTTTACTATCATATCAACAAATCCATGTTCTAATAAAAACTCTGAGCTTTGAAATCCTTTAGGTAAATCTTTACCAATGGTTTCGCGAATTACACGTGGACCAGCAAAACCAATTAATGCTTCTGGTTCGGCAATATTAAAATCGCCTAACATTGCAAATGATGCGGTAACACCGCCCGTTGTGGGGTCGGTTAATAAACTAATATACGGAATGCCTTCTTTAGCTAATAAGGCTAATTTGGCTGATGTTTTGGCCATTTGCATTAAACTAAATGCAGCTTCCATCATACGTGCCCCGCCCGATTTTGATATAATCATAACTGGCATTTTATGTTCGCGACCATAATCTATAGCACGGGCAATTTTTTCACCCATTACACTTCCCATACTGCCACCAATAAAATTAAAATCCATACATGCAATAACCATCGGAAAGGTATGTATCGTACCAGTTCCAACACGCATTGCATCTGTCATGCCGCTTTTCTTTTGGCTATCTGCCAAGCGCGATTTGTAATCTTTGGTATCAACAAATTGTAAAGGGTCAGTAGGTTTAATGTTTGCAAATAACTCGGTGTATTTACTTTCATCAAACAAAAGCTCAAAATATTCTTTCGAACCAATTTTATCGTGGTAACTACAGCTTGGGCAAACGTATTGGTTAGCCTCATGCTCGGCAGTGGTAACGGCTTTTTTACATCTTGGGCATTTATGCCACAAACCATCTGGTACCGATTTTTTTTCTTCGGTAGATGTGGTAATACCTTCTTTTACACGTTTAAACCAACTCATTTTGTTTAGATTTTAGGTTTTTATTACCATTTAAACAGCACTTAAAAACCATTTAAAAATGAAATTGGTTGATTGAAACGAACTTACTCGAACCAATCAACCAATAACTTATTTGCTTTATTAAGCTAATGTAATTGTTTTATCTAAGTAAACATCTTGGATAGCATTTAATAATGTTATGCCTTCGTTTACTGGTTTTTGAAATGCTTTACGACCAGAAATTAAACCTTGGCCACCAGCGCGTTTGTTAATTACTGCCGTTGTAACTGCTTCTGATAAATCGCTTGCACCTTTACTCTCGCCACCCGAATTAATTAAACCTTGACGGCCCATGTAGCAATTTGCAACTTGGTAACGCGCTAAGTCAATTGGGTTATTTGATGAAAGTTCGGTATAAACTTTACTATGTGTTTTACCAAAATTTAAAGCAGTGTAACCACCATTGTTTGTAGGTAATTTTTGCTTAATAATATCAGCTTGGATAGTTACACCCAAATGGTTTGCTTGGCCAGTTAAATCTGCCGCTGTATGGTAATCAACACCATCCTTTTTAAATGCGTTGTTACGCAAGTAGCACCATAAAATAGTAGCCATACCTAACTCGTGAGCACGCTCAAAAGCTGCTGCTACTTCTTGTATTTGGCGAGCACTTTCATCGCTTCCAAAATATATTGTAGCACCAACTGCTACTGCACCTAAGTTCCAAGCTTCTTCAACCGAACCAAACATAATTTGGTCAAATTTATTTGGGTAGCTTAAAAACTCGTTGTGGTTAATTTTTACAATAAATGGAATTTTGTGTGCATACTTACGTGAGCAAGATGCTAAAACTCCGTAAGTTGAAGCTACTGCATTACATCCACCTTCAATAGCTAATTCAACTATGTTTTGTGGGTCGAAATAGCGTGGGTTTGGTGCAAAAGATGCTCCTCCACTATGCTCAATACCTTGGTCTACAGGTAAAATTGAAACATATCCAGTGTTTGCTAAACGGCCTGTACCATAAATTTGTTGTAGGCTACGTAATACTTGTGGGTTACGGTTTGTTTGTCCAAAAATATCGTTTACAAAAGTTGGACTAGGAGCATGAATATGCTCTTTGCTAATTGTTTTACACTCGTGCTTTAATAAGCTGTCGGCATTTGCGCCTAATAATTCAACTATGTTGCTCATGTTACTTGATGTATTATGTTTGCAAACATAAACTTTTTTTGCAAACTCAAGGTATGATTACAGTAAAGTTGGTTGAAACAACAGAAGAGCTAAATGAAGCGCATAAAATACGTAAGGAAGTATTTGTTATTGAACAAAACTGTCCGGAAGATATTGAATGGGAATTTGAAGAAGAAAGTTACCATTATGTGGCCCTGATAAACAACCAAATAGTAGGCACAGCCCGCTGGCGCCAAACCGAAAAAGGCTATAAGTTAGAGCGTTTTGCCGTGAGTAAAGATTTTAGAAATCAACAAGTTGGGGCAGCGTTACTTAAACGTATTGTTGCTGATGTACCGCAAGACGAAAAACCGGTTTACCTACACGCACAATTGGCGGCCAAAAACTTTTACCTGCGCCATGGACTTAAACCCAAAGGCGAACACTTTTGGGAAGGTGGTATTGAGCATGTGAAGATGTGCATATAATGTATTTTATGTGAGTGTTTGCAACTTTTAAAAAGTTAACTATATTTGATATATCATCATCCCATGAAATTAGCCAAAACAACATTCACTCTGCTCAAAATTGTGATAATTGTTGTGATAAGTTTTTTGCTTGTTAATACAACAATTGCTCAAGAAAACAAGTCAAGTTACTCCTCCTCTCTGCTAATTGGTTCAGGCCTATTTTTCGCAGACAAAACTCCAATTTCAAATTCCTTCATATTAGGGATTGGACTAAATCAAAAAAAGGCAATATCAGTTAATTGGTATTCTCAGATATCAATACGCTACGCCTACAGTAATATTGGTGATTATAAGAATAAAATATCATTCATCACCAATTGGGATCAAGGACCGCAAACAACAGAAGTGCGATTAAGTACAAAGATTCAACAACACATGATTTCATTACCAATATCCTTAACAAGACAATGGAACAAATTTGGTTTAGGGGTTGGAGCAGGGATAAGATGTGTGATAAAAGCGACCTACAGCCAGAAGCCAGTTGGCAAATATCATGTTGATGGATATGCAGACGGGGAAGAAGATGTATTCACTTCAAGAGTCAATCGCGTTTTTGCCGTGAACGAAAACACAGATGCTCTGCAAATCAACCTGTTAAATATCTTCACCTCTTTATCCCTTGAATACAAGTTATCTAACAACTTGGGGGCAGAGTTCTATGGCTGCTATTTTCCAATTCGGGAAAATCAGTTTAGCACTAAATTTAGTTCATTCAATAGCTCAGAAATAATTTTTTTAATTAATTATAAATTCCACTAATATGAAAAACAAACAAAACCTATTACTCACAGTGTTACTAGTATTTTCAGTAACTACTCTGTTTTTATCTTGCTCTAAATCAATAAATGAAAATTCAATCAACGAGGAGCCGAAGAACGCTAAACTCAAAAAAATGCAAGGTGATTGCACCTTAAAATGCGTAGATTTATCAGAGGCGGCTGCTTGCAACACTGACTGTATAAAGCAATTCATGAATGATTACAGTACCGCAGAGATTAAATGGACATCTTGCAGTGACGATTTTGGTATTCCTATAGCTGGCTGTAACGGCTCTGTAAGTTTTACATCCAAGGTGAAATTCTGTTGGGGCCACTCTCCTAAAGGTGGTTTGTGTTATGTTTATATGGAAATTGATAAACTTCCATATGGTAAAGACGCCAACGGAAACCCGACATCATGCCTTTCTTGCTTAACTAAATCAGGTCTTGGACCAATTTGTGTCAAAATGAAAGTTAGCTGTGAAGTTAAAGATGGTGTTGGGACAATTACATTAACTGAAGATGATCCAGATCTGAATGGAGATACAGAAATAGGAAACTTCACGGTAACAATTACTAGTGACCCTAAAATCACATTTTGTTGTGTTGAGCGTATTGGAGGGGGTGGAATGATAAATAGATGTTGCACCGGAGACATATACTAGAATGAAATATAAAAGCGGACTCGTACTTTTTTACTTGACATTAAGCAATTCCTTGTTGGCAAATAATCCATTAAAAAGCTCGCTTTTTATTAAGAGTGGAATATCCTTAGCCCAACAATCTTATGTTAATAGCTTTTACACATTCAACAAAACCCATCAAGCGAAGCATAATCTTCCATCGTTTTATATAGGTGCTCAATACCAACCGCGATTCAAGCTATGGAAATTTAACCTACACACTGATGTCTCTTTGTTTGAGAAAGGTTTCAAATCAAACTTCACAAACTCTGCCTCAAACAACACCAGATACACTCAAAATTATTCCTACAATCTAAATTATTTGGATATTCAGATTAACTTGGGCCTCAAAGCTAAGCGATTTATGTTTAGTAGTGGGGTTAATATTTCCTATCTATTAAGTGCGAAACAGTTTTTCTACGAAAAAGATTTTAAAGTTTCATCTAACAGAATGTTCGAATCTAATTTCGTACAAGATTACACAGACAGATTTCTGAGATGGGATTGGGGCATTAATTATTCCTGTAGCTATGCTCTTAATAATACCTTTCATCTTGAAGCTAATGTTTATAAATCATTTAATAGAATTGACAAACTCAAACAATTTGAAGTGATTTATAATCAATTTTTCACATTAGGGCTTAAATATAATTTGCTATAGACTGGAGCGTTTTGCCGTGAGTAAAGATTTTAGAAATCAACAAGTTGGCGAGGCATTATTAAAGCGAATTATTGCAGATGTGCCCAATAATGAGAAGCCAGTTTATTTGCATGCACAATTAGCTGCCAAAAACTTTTACCTGCGTAATGGTCTTTTGCCCAAAGGCGAACATTTTTGGTAAGGTGGTATTGAACATGTGAAGATGTATGTGAGGTAAAATTAAGTTGTCTTTGGAAGTGGGTTAACAAGTTGGAGAGGGTTACAAAGATTCTAATGTTTTGTAATCCGAAAAATATTATAGAAAAAGTTAGGCTAAATAGCAAAAAAA
>JAGPCI010000325.1 GCA_018058165.1 Bacteroidia bacterium | reverse complement strand
CCCCAAGAAGTGGTTCGGGTAGTGGCGTAATTATTAGTGCTGATGGTTTTATTGTAACAAACAACCATGTTATAGATGGTGCTACAAAAATTAGGGTAATACTTAATGATAAAAGAGAATACAATGCAGAATTGTTGGGTAAAGACCCTAATACCGATTTAGCACTTTTACGCATAGATGAAAGTAATTTACCTTTTGCATTAGTAGGTAATAGCGATGATGTAAAAGTTGGGCAATGGGTATTAGCAGTGGGCAATCCATTTAATTTAACTAGTACAGTAACAGCAGGAATAGTGAGTGCAAAAGGGCGTAATTTAAATTTATTGCGTGATGCACGAAACCCAGAAAGCCAATATAGCATTGAAAGTTTTATACAAACTGATGCGGCTGTAAACCCAGGCAATAGTGGAGGCGCGTTAGTAAGTGCCGAAGGAAAACTAATTGGAATTAATACTGCGATTGCAAGTCAAACTGGCCAATATGCTGGATACTCTTTTGCAGTACCCGCTAATTTAATGAAAAAAATTATTGGTGATTTAACAAAATATGGCGAAGTACAGCGCGGATTTTTAGGAGTAAGCATTCAAGATGTAAATAGCCAATTGGCCGATAAAGAAGGTTTGAAAGAAGTGCGAGGTGTATTTGTAGCCAAAGTAAACCCTAAAAGCAGTGCAGAAGATGCTGGTGTAAAAGACAAGGATGTAATTATAAAGGTTGAAGATGTTGTGGTAAATAGCAGCAGCGAATTACAAGAACAAGTTGGAAAACGCAGCCCTGGCGACAAAGTAAACCTAACTGTTTTGCGCAACAATAAAGAGTTGAGCTTTGTTGCAACACTTAAAAACAAAGATGGTAAAACCGACATAGTAAAAACCGAAAAAGTGGAATTAAACAAGGCGCTTGATGCGGAGTTTGAAACCGTAAACAGAGAAGATAGGTTACGTTTAAAAATCTCGAACGGAGTTAGGGTTAAAAAAGTAGCAGATAAAAGTATTTTAAAGAAAGCAGGAGTACCTGTAGGTTTTATTATTACCAGCATTGATAAGCGCCCAGTAGCCACACCTAGCGAAGTAAAAACTGCATTAGACAATGCTACTGAAGCAGTTTTATTAGGCGGTGTAAACCCCGATGGTACTAAAGGATTTTATGGCATAGGATTAAATTAATCAATAACCAATTTAACTAAAAAAGGTGTGTCGAAATTAATAACGACACACCTTTTTTGTTTTATAGATGTTTTGTTCTCACTAAATCAATTCACCAATAAAAGCACAAAGCTCTTCTAAATAAAGCTGATCTGTTTTATCATAAAAACTTAAAAATTCGCTATCACAATCTAATACGGCCACTACGGTATTGTTTTTAAAAATTGGAATTACAATTTCGCTTTTACTTGCGCTACTACATGCAATATGTCCAGGAAAATTATCTACATCATCAACAATAATAGTTGCGCTGTTTTGCCATGCAACACCACAAACGCCCCTACCTAATCCAATTCGAGTACATGCAATTGGTCCTTGAAATGGACCCAAAACCAATTCGTTTTTTTCGACCAAATAAAAACCAACCCACCACCAATTAAAAGTAGATTTTAGTGCCGCACTAATATTGGCTAAATTAGCGATAATACTAGGCTCGCCAGTAACAAGTGCTTTAATTTTAGGCAACAAGGCTTGGTATGTTTCTGCCTTAGTTAAACTAGATGAAATGTGTAATTCTTCTGCCATATATTTAACAATACTAGGCATTTGTTTTAAAAATTAAAATAGGAAATTTGAACTTTGATAATCTAAAATCAGAAATACAACTACACTAAATAGTTATATGTCTTTATTCTTTATTATTGGCATAACCATCAAAATAAGGCGATTGAAACACCATAAATTTTGTTCTGTTTTTTGCTAAATCAATATTCACATTCACTGCATCTTTACCTGTGGTAAACTTACCAGTATATTGGCCTGGTAAAACATTTAGTCTAGTATAACTAATGGTATATGGTAAGGTTTGCCAATTACGTGTATCTGCTTGTTCGGTTGCTGCATTTACAATACTTAAAACCGAACCAAGTGCATCATTTTCTTTGCGTAATTGAGCTGCTGCAACTTGCTTAATAGCCAATCTAATTAATGCTTCACCCATTTCTTTAAGCATCCTATCTTGTAATGATTGATAGGCTATTTTATCTACAAATTCAGCTACCTCAAAATTTGTACTTAGCCCAATACTATCAATACTTATTTTTGCATTTTTATGTACAGGATTGCGTGATATATATTTAGGAAAAGCCACCCTCATTACCTTTAAGCTACTTATTGATTTACTATCTTCGCCAGCATAAAATGGAAAGCTTAAACCTAAATCCCAATTAGTAAAATTAACCCAACCATTTGCGCCAGGAATAATGGTAAAGTTTATACTCCATTGATCTTTTACTGGACCAAACCCGTTGTTCCAAAATGCTACAAATGATGATTTATTTTTAAAGTTATCTAGTGTTAAATTTTGCAACTTAAATTCTTCTTTGTATTGATTTGCCTCTTGCGTAAAACCAATTTTTAGTGCAGTTCTAATTAAATCTTCTTTTAATTGTGCAGGCACTGCGGTATTTAAATTTACAGCATATACATCTTTGTAAATGTTATAGGCATTACGGTAGGCAATAAAAGCATTATTAAAATCATTTTGCGCATCGTATACAATACCGGTAAGTAAATAAACAAATGCATCATTTTGATATTTGTTTTTGCCTTTGTAATAATCGGTAATTTTGGTAAGTTTAATCTCCATTCTTTTACACTCAACCAAAGCCTCATCCAACAATCCTAGTTGTAAATAGTTTAATGTGGTGTAATAGTGTATTAAAACCTTTTCAAAATTCT
>JAGPCI010000003.1 GCA_018058165.1 Bacteroidia bacterium | reverse complement strand
GAATGCTGAATTTTGAAGCAAAAATCCGAATTTCATGCTTCGGATTTCGAATTTAATTCTTGATAATTCGCCATGCGGAAGAGCTCCCCGCCTAGCAGGAGGGGTGGCGAAGCCGAGGTGGTGGAATTACCCCTCACCCCGAGTACGGGGAGCTCCCCTAACATGGGAGCAGCGTTTCCATGGTTAGTTTCTTGTTAAATGTGATGTTGGCTTTTCCTTTCATGTCAATCAAAACATAAAGAATCAAAAATGGGAAATTAGCTACGCTGAACATTGTTTCGAAAAGGGGAAGACTGACTTATATTGGTAATTTAAGCTTCGACTTTGAGATTTTAAAAAAAAGGAAATGAAGAATATTGAATGATGAATGTTGAAGAGAAATTAATCTCCAATTCATAATTCCTTCGCGACCTTTGCGCCTTCTTTGCGCACTTTGTGGTTAAAAAAAGTATTGAAGTTAACTAAACCATTAAGTCGAAAATCAAACCTCAATTCGTAATTCGTAATTTTTAATTCTTACTTGTCTTAATAATTCCTTTGCGAACTTTGCGCCTTCTTTGTGCACTTTGTGGTTAAAAAAAGTATTTATGTGTACAAAATCATCACTCCGAAATTAAGGTCCAATTCGTAATTTTTAATTCATAATTTTAAATTGTCCCACCCATTTCCCACAACATTCCTACTTTATTAACCAACTGAATAACAAATATAAACACTTCATAAATTCTTAATTTTTAATTTTTAATTCTTAATTTTTAATTCCCAATTCCTAATTCCTCTCCCTTCCCCCCAACATTGATTGTTCTTTTTTTGAAAAAACGTCTTATACTTGCACAAATTAGAAAAACTGTGTTAAAACCTTTAAAAACCTATCTCCCTAAACTGCTTTTACTCTTGCTGATTATTAATGTAGCAAGTTGTTCGTACAAACGTAAAAACGTTCTTTTTAAAACCCCTAAAAAGATTAAAACCAACGAGGCTGTGTATGTATATGGACCAGATAGCAATACTGCTACAAAATACGACAACTACCGCCACAGGATAAAACCAGGTGATAGGCTTAACATTAACTTTTTAAACAATTATGATATTGGCCGTGCCGCAATAGAAAGTGCTACTTCTACTGCAAACGCAGAAGATGGTGGTGCAAAAGGATATTTAATTAATTATGACAGTACAGTTACCTTACCTTTACTAGGAAGAACCAACCTAGTTGGACTTACCAGATTAGAAGCCGCCAAACGCTTAGAGCAGGAATATGGCAAATATGTGATTAACCCCATAATAGAAGTAAATATTTTAAGTTTAACAGTTACTGTCTTGGGAGAAGTTTTAACATCAGGTAAGATCATCTTAGACAAGGAAAATACAACTTTAGTAGATGTGATTGCACTTAGTGGTGGGCTTAAAGACCCCGGTAAAAAAAATAAAATTAAGATAGTTCGTGGCAAAGAGATAATTATTGTGGATTTAAGAAAAATTGAGGCATTAGAAAACAGCGCTTTGACCATACAGGATGGTGATGTTGTATATGTAGAGCCTTATGGATTTAAAGCACAAACAGAAAGTTTGAGTTCCATCCAATCGGTTACTTTTATAATTCTAACCTTAAGCCAGCTAACCCTAATAACCATTCAAGTTTTAAATTTCTCAAAAAACTTTTAATCAACCATGACCGATCAGGACCAAATAAAACTTTATAAAGACCAAATAGAACGCACTATAGATATTAACAGAGTAATCTCGGTAATATTAAGAAGGTGGTATGTACTACTAATTGCCATAGTTGTTGCTTTAAGTGTGGCCTTTTTAATATTACGCTATACCAAACCCTTATACACCGCATCCGTGCAACTTAAAATAGAAGACGATAAAGGTAATAACGTGGGTGATTTGTTCAGGTATGGCCGGATAAGCGGACGGATTGAAAACCAGTTAAAAACAGAATCGGAAATTTTCAAATCACGTACACTGGCTTTAAATACCATCAAAAACTTAGGTTATAATATTGCGTATTTTCAAAAAGGTCAAATAGTAACCTCTGAATTATACCCCTTTAATTATTTTAAAGTGATGCCATTATACCTCGATTCAGCGGATTATGGTGTATCATACAGCATAAAATTTATTAACCCAACTACCTTTATTTTAAAAAGTGGCGACAAGCAACTTGGACCAGAAATTAATATTAACGATAGTATTATTTTAGGTTCTAGCGTGTTTAAAGTTACCACACCTGCTAATGGTCGCATCAACACCGTAATTGGAAACGAAATCATTTTTCGCATCAATAATCCGTTTAATGAAGCCATGGCAATGGGTAACAATATAGAGGTAGATGTAGAAAAAGGAACCAGCATACTTAAGCTAACCTACATCTCTGACATACCAGAAAAAGCAGCAGATTTTGTGAACGCAACTGCAAAAACTTATATACAGGAAAATATTAATTCGCGATCTCAATCTGCCGAAAAAACAGTAGAATTTATTGATGGATTAATTGTGGATTTAGCTGGTCAGGTAGACAATGCTCAACAAAATATTACTGATTTTCAAACTGCAAATTCTGGCGTACAACTTGAGGATATTGGTCAAGCCGAGTTTATTAAACTTACCGAGTTAGAAACCCAAAAAAGTATGTTGTTGCTCAAGAAAAAAATAATGAGCAGGTTGGGCGAACAAATTAACACTGCAAAAGACCAAACCTTAGAATTAGTATTACTTGACCCTGAAGATGCCCAAGACCTACCACGCATGTTGGAGTTGTTAAATGGCCTTATTTTAGACCGTTTATCTTTAAGCTTAAAAACATTACCCACTAGCCCGGTGATGATTGAAAACGAGAAAAAAATTAAGGAAGTAAAACAAGCTTTAACACGTGCATTATTATCAGCCCAAGAAAAAGTAGACGAAAGAATAGCCTATACCAACAAACTTATTAATCAAGCAACTGCAAAATTAGAAAGTTTACCTCAAAAACAACAAGCCTTATTAAACTTAGAACGTAACTTTAAGGTAAACGAAAAAATTTACGGGTATTTAATGGAAAAAAAATTAGAAACCCGTATAAGTAAATCTTCCATTTTGGCTAATGCTAGTATTATAGATCAGGCCATTGCTCCTTATTATCCATTTTATCCTGTTCCAGGCAGGGTGTATGCCATTGCTTTTATGATTGGTTTGGCCTTAGGCACAGCCATTATTTTTCTACTACGTTTTATATACAACCGTATACCCGATAAAGAAACCATTGAAGCTTTAAGTGAAACTCCTGTTATTGGTGTTATCAAAAAACTAAATGATGACGAGATGGAAGAAAATTACGAGTTATACGTAATGAAAAGTCCAAAATCTATTTTTAGTGAATCCATCAGGGGTATTAGAACCAATGTAAACTTTATTTTAAAAGGTGGAATACACAAAATTGTATGTGTAACCTCATCTGTGAGTGGAGAGGGTAAAACGTTTTCAACGGTAAATTTAGCGGCATCGTTAACACTACTTGGGCATAAAGTAATTATAGTAGGTTGCGACTTACGTAGACCAAAAATACATTTAACTTTCCGTAACATTACCAACGATATTGGTTTAACCACTTTTTTAATTGGCAAACACGAGTTAAAAGATATCATCCAAGAGTCGGAATTTGAAAACCTAGACGTAATTACTGCTGGGCCTACCCCACCAAATCCTTCAGAGTTATTAAATTCTGACAAAATGGAGGCATTGGTGGCCAAACTTAAACAAGATTACGATTACGTATTTTTTGATACTGCACCTGTTGGTTTGGTTTCCGATTCGTTTGCATTAATGAGCAAGGCTGATATTAACTTATTTATCATTCGTTCTCAATATTCGAGGAGAGATTTTGCCATGATTCCGGATAGGTTAAAAGAAGATAACCAAATACCTAACATGTACATCATCTTAAACTCGTACGATAATAGCTCTGCCTTTTATGGTTCGGTATACAAATCGGCTTACGGTGGATATTATGGTGGTGGAGGATATTACTATTATGGTGGATACTATAACAACAATAGTTACTACAACCGCAAATATTATAGCCAATATTATAATGGATATTATAGTGATGAAACCACCCCAAGAACGTGGTGGCAGAAATTAGTAGGTGTAAATAAAAAACGTAAAAAAAATAAAGCATAACCCCATGAACGATAAAACCATTGCAATTATAGGCTTAGGCTATGTTGGCTTACCTTTAGCTGTAGAGTTTGGTAAAAAATATAAGACTATTGGGTTTGATATTAACCAAGCAAGAATAAAAGAATTGGAAACTGGCTTCGACAGAACTTTAGAAGTAGATGCAAATCAACTTAAAGAAGCTACTATGATGCAGTTTACGGCTGATTTAGTTGTATTAAAAACTGCCAATTTTTTTATTGTAACTGTTCCAACACCTATTGATAAAAATAACCGCCCTGACCTTACACCTTTAATAAAGGCTAGCGAAACGGTAGGTAAAGTGTTGAAAAAAGGGGATATTGTGGTGTATGAATCTACAGTGTACCCGGGTTGTACCGAAGATGATTGTGTACCTGTTTTGGAAAAACACAGCGGGTTAAAATTTAACCAAGACTTTTTTTGCGGATATTCTCCTGAAAGAATTAACCCAGGTGATAAAGTTCATACGGTTACCAAAATAAAAAAAATAACTGCGGGTTCAACCCCCGAAATTGCTAATATCGTAAACGATGTGTATGCTTCTATCATTACTGCTGGAACATATAAAGCGCCAAGTATTAAAGTAGCTGAAGCGGCTAAGGTCATCGAAAATTGTCAACGCGATATCAATATTGCCTTTGTAAACGAATTGGCTTTAATATTTGATAAAATGAATATTGATACCTTAGAAGTACTTGAAGCTGCTGGTACAAAATGGAATTTTTTACCATTTAGGCCAGGACTTGTGGGCGGACATTGTATTGGTGTAGACCCATATTATCTAACCCACAAAGCCGAAGAAATTGGCTACCATAGTCAAGTAATTTTAGCCGGAAGAAAAATTAATGACAACATGGGCGCCTTTGTGGCTAACAAGGTTGTAAAATTAATGATTAAAAAAGGTATAAACGTTAATTCGGCTAAGGCATTGGTGCTGGGCATAACCTTTAAAGAAAACTGTCCCGATATTCGTAACTCTAAAGTTATTGATATTATTACAGAATTATATGATTTTGGTGTGCAGGTAGACGTGTACGACCCAATGGCCGATGCACACGAAGTACAGGAAGAATACAACATTACCCTTACAGATAAATTAATCAACAACACTTACGATACCATTATTATGGCCGTAAACCATTTGCCTTTTGCCAATTTAAACATCAGCGAATTGGGTAAAAACAAGATAGTGGTGTATGATGTAAAATCAACTTTAGACAAATCAAAAACAGACGGAAGATTATAATTTATGCGCATATTAGTAACAGGTGGAGCAGGTTTTATTGGTAGCAATTTAGTGGAAGCTTTATTGCATGATGAAAGGGTTACTTTGGTGCGTGTATTGGATAACCTTTCTACTGGATTACTCAAAAATATTGAACCCTTTTTAGCCAACAAAAAACTAGAATGGATTTTAGGTGATATTCGTGATTGGGAAACTTGTGTAAGTGCATGTAAAGATATTAATGCCATTTCACATCAAGCTGCATTGGGTTCAGTGCCTCGTTCTATAAACGACCCCATCACCACCAACTCCGTTAACATTACTGGTGCGCTTAATATATTTACGGCTGCCCAACAGGCAGGTATTCAAAAAATAGTGTATGCCGCTTCCTCTTCTACTTATGGCGATAGTTTAATACTACCTAAAAAAGAAGACCAAATTGGCAAGCCTTTATCTCCTTATGCTGTTACCAAATTGGTTAATGAGTTGTATGCTGATGTGTTTTATAAAACCTATGGTGTAAATTTTATTGGCCTAAGGTATTTTAATATATTTGGCCCTAAACAAAACCCAAATGGAGCGTATGCTGCCGTTATCCCATTATTTGCAAGTGCAGTAATCAATAACTTACCGCCATTTATAAATGGAGATGGCGAACAAAGTAGGGACTTTACTTTTGTTGCTAATGCAGTGCAAGCCAATATTAAAGCATTGTTTACAACAGATACACAAGCTTGGAACCAAGTGTATAATATTGCGTGTGCCGAACAACATACCATCAACCAATTATTTAATACCTTAAAATCATTCACGCCTAATATTAACCTAGCACCTATATATAGAGAAAGTCGATTAGGTGATGTGCGTGATAGTTTGGCCGATATTAATAAAGCTCAATCATTGCTAAATTACCAACCAAACATTACTTTAGCCAAAGGATTGGAAATTACATTAGATTGGTACAAAAAAAACGCTGATTATTTTTTATAGTTTATGACATATCAACCCCCACATATTATCGACTTTGGTAAACTTGGTGAAAGCGGAATAGGTTATTTATCTATTGCCGAAAATAAGGATTTACCTTTTGCTGTTGAAAGGGTTTTTTGGACCTATTATACACCAGAAAGTATTGTGCGTGGGCGACATGCCCACTATAAAACCGAACAATTATTAATTGCAGTAACAGGCCGAATAATTGTAACAACTGATGATGGCAATGGTGATATTCAAACATTTGTATTAGACGAACCCAACAAAGGCGTTTACCTTCCTCCAAATGTATGGCACACCATGCAATACAGCCACACCGCCATTCAATTGGTATTTGCATCCTTGGCCTATGATGCCAACGATTACATAAGGGATTACCAAGAGTTTAAAAAAATTTGGGGAGTATAATAATGGATAAACTTTTAGATGCTAGAGCGGATAAACTTTTGTTTTATTCTCCTTATAATTTTATTAGAGATATAAGTATAGACAAGCAACTTAATTTGTTGGTATACCCATCTCTTAAAGACTCAAAAGCATTAACTTATGAGGTTACTTTAAACAACCAAAACCATGTTTTTGTTTACGAACATTTAAGTTGGGACTCGGACTATTTTAATCTGAATACTTACAAACTAAAAGGCGTATTGTTCAGTGATCATAATATTGACCAATTAACAGAAGCAATTAAACAATTTAGAAATGAGGCACTGCCCATTGGTTCTTATGTTTTTTTAGAAATTCCATCAGAAGATATTTTACTTTTACAAGCTTTAGGAAGAGCTGGATTTCAGTTAGTAGAAACACGGTTAACCTATTTTAGAGGCAATTTAAATGACTTTAACGAACCTCGATATCCTGTAAGAAAAGCCACTATTTCTGACATAGATAACTTAAAATTAGTAGCTTGCCAAATGCGCAATGACTATGATCGGTTTCATGCGGACCCAATTTTTAATCAAGAAATAGCCGATAATTTTTTAGCTACTTACATTGAACAGTCTCTAAAAGGATTTGCAGATATTGTATTAACATCAAACGAAGATCAAATCCCATCAGATTCTTTTCTTACAGCAAAGTATCTAAAATCAGACTGGGACATATTAGGAACAAAAGTTTCTAAGATGGTACTTTCTGCGGTATCAAACAAAACCAATAAAGGTTGGTATAAAAAACTCATTTCCGAAATGACTTATCATTTAAGAGAGCAAGGGGCTGAATATATTTTCCTGAACACGCAATCTACAAATAGAGCGGTGTTTTATACATGGGAGAAACTAGGTTACAAATTAGGTGCTACAACTCATATATTAAGTTATTCAAAATAAAAGCGATGATACCTTTTTTAAGTTTTAAACACATGAATGAAGAGATTAAAGCAGAGCTTTTACCCTCATTCGAAAACTTTATAGACAACGGTTGGTATGTATTGGGCAACCAAGTAATACAGTTTGAACAAGATTATGCTACCTATTGCAACACCCAATATTGTGCGGGTTTGGCCAATGGGCTTGATGCTTTAATTATTGCATTAAAAACTTTAAACATTGGTCCAGGTCACGAGGTTATTGTGCCTTCTAATACTTATATCGCATCTTGGTTGGCGGTAAGTTATGTGGGTGCAACACCAATTCCTGTTGAGCCAATATTGGCTACCTACAATATCAACCCAGCGTTAATTGAAGCTGCAATTACACCTAAAACCAAGGCCATCATGCCAGTGCATTTGTACGGACAATGTTGCGAGATGGAAGAAATTATGCGTATTGCAAACAAGCATCATTTATATGTAGTAGAAGATAATGCACAATCGCAAGGTGCAACTTTTAATAATAAAACCACCGGTAGTTTTGGTGATATAAATGCCACCAGTTTTTATCCTGGAAAAAACCTAGGTGCCTTTGGTGATGGTGGGGCAATTACTACCAATAACCAAGATTTATACAACCTTACCAATGTGATTCGTAATTACGGGTCACAAAAAAAATATTACAACCAAATTAAAGGAATTAATAGCCGTTTAGATGAAGTGCAGGCTGGATTTTTATCCATCAAACTAAAACATTTAACCAATTGGACTGCACAGCGTAACCATATTGCAAATTTATACAACCAATTATTACAAAATATTGGTGATATAGCAATACCTGTTGTTGCTCAAGGTGCTACTTCTGTTTATCATTTATATGTAATAAGAACCCAAAAGCGTGATGCCTTGCAACAATATTTAACCGATAACCAAATTGGCACCCTTATTCATTATCCACTACCTCCACATTTGCAAGAGGCATACCAAGATTTAGGCTACAAAAAAGGTGATTTTCCATTAGCAGAAACTATCGCAGATACTTGCCTAAGTTTACCCATGTATCCTGGACTTACTGATGAAGAAGTTAAAACCGTTTGTAAACACATAACACAATTTTTTAATGCCTAAAATATCTGTAATTGTTCCCTGTTATTATAACGAGCTAAACATTGCCGTTACATCAAATGAGCTTATTCAAAATGAAGCCTTATTTGCCAGCGATGTATTGTTTGAGTATATAATGGTGGATGATGGCAGTAAAGATGGAACACTCAACGAACTTAAAAAGTTTAAATCAGCCTACCCCGATAAGGTAAAAATAGTAAAACTAAGTGGCAATTTTGGTTCGTACAATGCCATACAAGCAGGTATGAAATATGCTACTGGAGATTGTAATGTGGTAATTGCTGCCGACTTACAAGATCCACCAGAATTGATGGTGAAAATGTATGACTACTGGCTTAAAGGAGTAAAATTAGTAGTGGCCAATAGGGATGAACGTGAAGACAAATGGACCAGCAGATTATTTGCTGAGCAATACCAAAAACTAATACGCAAACATGCCTTGCCTAATTTACCCAAAGGGGGGTTCGACTTTTGTTTGTTTGATAAACAGTTGCGCGAGCAAGTTGTTGAGCTGAAAGAAAGTAACACCAACTCGTTATACCTATTAATGTGGTTAAATTACGATTACGTAGCCATTCCTTATACCAGAAAAGAAAGAAAACTGGGCAAATCAAAATGGACTTTTAAAAAGAAAATAAAGCTATTTATTGATTCTTTTGTATCCTTCTCTTACGCGCCATTACGACTCATAACCATAACAGGTTTATTACTAGGTTCGGCCTCGTTTATTTATGCATTATTTGTAATTACGGCTAGGCTTAGCGGACTAATTGATATAGAAGGTTGGAGTACCATGATGGTTGTATTTTTATTGGTATCATCATTTCAAATGATGGCACTAGGCATTATTGGCGAATACTTATGGCGTAACCTCGAAGCCAGCCGAAACAGACCACCGTTTGTGGTTGATGAAGTTATATAAGAGAAAGTGAACAGTGGGAATTGAACAGTGAAAAGGTAGTCAGATTTAGGTTGATACTTGTTCATTCGAAATAAAGTTTACAAAAAGAAATATTGAATCAGCTACTTTGAATACTGAATATTGAAGTTAGTTTCAATCTTAAATAACTCTCCAAACGAAAGTGCTCCCCGCCTTCCAGGAGGGGTGGCGAAGCCAGGTTACCCCTCACCCCGAGTACGGGGAGCTCCCCTAACATGGGAGCAGCGTTTCCCAAGTTAAATTTCTATTGAGATGTTAATTCCTCTTCCCGAATAAATACCACGAAATACACACTTCATAATAGAAATTACCAATCTTAAGCAACTCTCCAAACGGAAGTGCTCCCCTCCTAGCAGGAGGGGTGGCGAAGCCGGGGTGGTAGCAGAAATTGTACAATTCATGTAAATACTCCTTAAATTTGTTAATACAAAGAAGCTCACACATGAAACCCGCTCACAACAAAACCTACCTACTACCATATCGAAAAGCATTGCGAAACAAAAGCACTCCTGCTGAAGCTTCCTTATGGAAAAGCCTAAAAAATTCGCAGCTAGCTGGAAGAAAATTTAGGCGCCAACATAGCATAGACAATTACATTGTTGATTTTTTTTGTTACGAAGAGTCACTTGCAATTGAATTGGATGGAGGAATACACAATTTGAAAATCGAACAAGATAAAAAACGCGATTTGGATTTAGCTTCTAAAGGCATTAAGGTTATCAGGTTTGAAAATCGATTTGTGTTTGAGCATCTTGACCAGGTGTTGGACGATATTAAAAAATGTTTTACCCCTCACCCCGAGTACGGGGAGCTCCCCTAGCATGGGAGCAGCGTTTCCCAAGTTAAATTTCTATTGAGATGTTAATTCCTCTTCCCGAATAAATACCACGAAATACACATTTGAAAAAAGAAATTATCAATCTTAAGTAACTCACCAAACGGAAGTGCTCCCCTCCTTCTAGGAGGGGTGGCGAAGCCGGGGTGGTTGTTGGTTTTCCTTTAACTTTCAGTTTGTCAAAAAATACCGATTTAAGCATATCAATTTAAACTGCAATCTTAAGTTAAATCACCAAACGGAAGTGCTCCCCTCCTTCTAGGAGGGGTGGCGAAGCCGAGGTGCTTATAGTTTTCCTTTAACTTTCAGTTTGTCAAAAAATACCGATTTAAGCATATCAATTTAAACTGCAATCTTAAGTTAACTCACCAAACGGAAGTGCTCCCCTCCTTCTAGGAGGGGTGGCGAAGCCGGGGTGGTTATAGGTTTTCCTCCATATCAAAGTTCATTTAATGAATTTTGAATGCTAAATATTGAATGAAAATTCGAAATCTAAAATTCGAAGCACGAAAGAAGAAGATTAACTTTGGTAGTTACTCTAGGCTACGATTTAATGATTCACGAAAAAAAGAAATGAAGAATAATGAATTTTGAATGCTGAATGCTGAATATTGAAGGGGAATTTTCTCCAACTCGTAATTTCTTCGCGTTCTTTGCGCCTCCTTAGCGTTCTTTGCGGTTAAAAGAAAGTGGCAAGTTGAACAAAAACATCAACTTAAAATTAAAACCCAATTCTTAATTTTTAATTGTTAATTGTTCCGCGTAGTTTCACATCCAACTTAAACAGTATTATCTTTTTTTCTTAATTTATTTACATTTGTTCCATACTTGGTTTTATTGAGATTAATTCATTCAATATACCTCAGGTTAATTTCAAAATAATGAATGCAAATAACTAAGCGAAGTTTTAATTAATTATATGATCTACATCGGACAAACAGCAAAATCTATAAAAGTTTATACAACTGAAAATGTTATATCATTCGCCAATCTTACTGGTGATTGTAACCCCATTCATCTTGATAAAGATTTTGCAGAAAACACCATATTCAAAAAACCTATTGTACACGGAATATTGGTAGTTGGCCAAATATCTGAGCTGTTGGCTAATCAACTGCCAGGCCCTGGCACAATATACCTCGAACAAAACACCCGCTTCCTTAAACCAGTTTATCATGGTTCTACCATACATTGTGAGGTTATTATCGAAGAAATCATCAAAGAAAAAAGCAAGGTTAAGCTAAAAACAATTTGCAAGAATGAAGATGGTGAAATTGTAATTGATGGAAATGCAATAGTTAAAGTTCCTAAAGAAATTATTGGAGCATAGTAATGAGTTTTGAATGCTGAATATTGAAGGGAAATTCGAAATCTAAAATTCGAAGCACGAAAGGAGAAGTTTGACTTTGGTTGTAGCTTTAGACTTCGATTTAATGATTCAAAAAAAGATATATTGAATAAAGAATTTTGAATGCTGAATATTGAAGGGAAATTTTCTCCAACTCGTAATTTCTTCGCGTTCTTTGCGCCTCCTTAGCGTTCTTTGCGGTTAAAAGAAGACATTCTTTAGAACATAAAACCTAAAAGTGAAAAGTGAAACCCAATTCTTAATTTATAATTGTTCCCAATTTTACATTTCAAGATTAAACCTTTACTTTGCCTCATGACCACCCACGAAAAAAAATGGTACGCAATTTATACAAACCCACGTGCCGAAAAAAAAGTAACCGAACAACTTTCTACACTCGGAACTACAGTGTATTTACCTCTGCAAACAGTTGTTAAACAATGGAGCGATAGAAAAAAGAAAATAGAAGAACCCCTATTTAAATCGTATGTATTTGTATGTATTGAATTGGAACGAGAAAGATCAACAGTACTTGGTGTAGATGGTGTAGTAAAGTTTGTACGTATTGGTGGCGAAGTACCCGTTATTAGAGATGAAATAATTTGCACCATTAAACTTAGTCTTAAGGGCTATAGCGATATCATTGTAAAACAAGGAACTTTTAATCCTAACCAACAAGTAAAAATAATTGCGGGTCCGTTAAATGGCCGCACAGCAACCATACTTGAACAACAAAGTGGCCAATATTGCGCCATACAAATTGAGGAATTAGGTGCACACCTATTACTTAAAATACCATCAAACCAACTTGAAATTTTGTGATTTCGTAAACTAATTCCAATATTTCGTATACATTTTGATGTATTTAATCCATTACATCAAAATTTATTTGCATTTGTTTAAAATGTATTTTACTATTGAGTAGTTTTTCTACTCATTGTTAGTTAGCAGACCCAAAAATGGGACTGACGGGGCGAAGCTATGGGAAGACTATACTCGAAATCTAAAATTAGCTACGCTGAACGTTGTTTCGAAAAGGAGAAGATTGACTTATATTGTTGCTTTGGGCTACGTTTTTAGATGCTAAGAAAACATCGAATAATGAATGCGGAATTTTGAATATTGAAGGGAATAAAAAATTCGAGATTCGAGATTCGTACTTTGAATTTATTGTTCGATAAATCACCAATCGGAAGTACGCCCCGCCTAGCAGGAGGGGTGGCAAAGCCAGGGTGGTGGTGGAATTACCCCTCACCCCGAGTACGGGGAGCTCCCCTAACATGGGAGCAGCGTTTCCCTAGTTAGATTTTTGTTAAATGTGTTGTTGACTTTTCCATTCATGTTAATCAAAGTGAAAAAGATTAATAATGAGAAAACTCGAAATCTAAAATTAACTAAGCTGAACGTTGTTTCGAAAAGGGGAAGATTGACTTACATTGTTGCTTTTGGCTACGTTTTTAGATTCTAAGAAAACATCGAATAAAAAATTTTGAATATTGAATATTGAAGGGAATAAAAAATTCGAGATTCGTGCTTCGTACTTTGAATTTATTGTTCGATAAATCACCAATCGGAAGTGCTCCCCGCCTAGCAGGAGGGGTGGCAAAAGTTACCCCTCACCCCGAGTACAGGGAGCTCCCCTAATATGGGTGCAGCGTTTCCCTAGTTAGATTTTTGTTAAATGTGTTATTGACTTTTCCATTCATGTTAATCAAAGTGAAAAAGATTAATAATGAGAAAATTCGAAATCTAAAATTAGCTACGCTGAACGTTGTTTCGAAAAGGAGAAGATTGACTTACATTGTTGCTTTTGGCTACGTTTTTAGATTCTAAGAAAACATCGAATAATGAATATTGAATATTGAAGGGAATAAAAAATTCGAGATTCGTGCTTCGTACTTTGAATTTATTGTTCGATAAATCACCAATCGGAAGTGCTCCCCGCCTAGCAGGAGGGGTGGCAAAGCCGGGGTGGTGGCAAAAGTTACCCCTCACCCCGAGTACGGGGAGCTCCCCTAACATGGGAGCAGCGTTTCCCTAGTTAGATTTTTGTTAAATGTGTTGTTGACTTTTCCATTCATGTTAATCAAAGTGAAAAAGATTAATAATGAGAAAATCCGAAATCTAAAATTAGCTACGCTGAACGTTGTTTCGAAAAGGGGAAGATTGACTTATTTTGCAGTTTAACTCTTCGATTTTAGGACTCTCAAAAAAGAAATAATGAATACTGAACTTTGAATATTGAATGTTGAAGTAAAATATTCTACAACTCATAATCCCTTCACGACCTTAGCTAGTTCTTTGCAAAGTTTGCGGTTAAAAAAAGTATTGAGGTGAACAAAATCATCAACTTAAATTAGCCCCCAATTCGTAATTCGTAATTTTTAATTTTCCTTTGCTCGAGTCTCTCATCACATCTAAAACAAGAATAAAGTTGCTGCTTAAGTTTTTCTTAAATAGCAAAACCTCTTCCTATTTACGAAATTTAGAAACTGAATTTGGAGAAAGTACCAATGCTATACGATTGGAGTTAAATAAATTTGAAGATGCTGGACTTTTAACAACAAGTACCAGTGGCAACAAAAAAGTATTTAAGGCCAACACCAAACACCCTTTGTTTAGTGATATACAAAGTATTTTAATGAAATATACAGGGCTTGATAAAATTGTTGAGCAAGTAATAAGAAGGCTTGGTAATGTAGAGTTGGTATATATAGTGGGAGATTTGGCCAAGGGATTAGACAGCCCAGTAATTGATTTAATTTTAGTGGGTGATATTGATAAATTATATTTAGCTAACCTTACCGAGAAGGCGGAGAAGTTAATTGGTAAAAAAGTAAAATACGTAACTTTTAGCGAAGTAGAATTTGAGTTACAAAAAGCTAATTTACTAGCTAAACCACATATTGAAGTACTAAATTAAATTCGAACATGATAGATTACACAAAATACGCTAAAGAAGTTTTTGATATTGAAGCAAAATCGTTAACCAATTTAAGTAAACAACTTGACAGTAATTTTAATAAGGCTGTAGATGCTGTTTTAAAAAGTAATGGACGTTTGGTGATAACAGGTGTTGGAAAATCAGGATTAGTAGGAGCAAAAATTTCAGCAACTTTGGCAAGCACAGGTACACCAAGTATGTTTATGCATCCAGTAGAAGCATTTCATGGAGACTTGGGTATGTTAACCAAAGATGATGTAGTTGTAGCAATATCATACAGTGGAGAAACAGAAGAATTATTGAAACTCATTCCCTATATCTTATCCCGCAATATTAAAGTTATAGGTATTAGCGGGAACCCAGCTTCAACTTTGGCAAAAAACAGTCATTTCCATTTAAATGTAAAAGTATATAAAGAGGCTTGTCCGCTCGAACTTGCGCCAACATCATCCACAACTGCGACTATGGCAATGGGTGATGCATTAGCAGTAGCCCTTATGAAAGCAAGAAATTTCAAACCAGAAGATTTTGCTAAATACCATCCTGGAGGTAGCCTTGGCCGTAAGTTATTAACTACTGTTGAAAGTTGTATGACTAAGGAGAATTTACCTATTGTAAAACCTACCGACTCTATTCAACAAGTAATAAATACAATGAGTAGTGGTAGATTAGGATTAGCCATTGTAGTTGACAAAAAAGCTATAGCTGGTATTATTACAGATGGTGATTTACGTAGGGCAATGGATAAACATACTGCAAAACTATTTACTTTAACAGCAAGTAAAATAATGACTCACAAGCCAATTACCATTAACAAAAAAATGATGATGGCAGAAGCTGAAGAGTTAATGAATACCCATAAAATAATGTCGCTAATAGTTGCAGATACTAAAGGCAAATTAGATGGTGTTGTTCAAATATACAGTTTCAATAAATAACAAAATTATTAATAAAATCACTACATGAGTTTATACGAAAACCTAAAATCCAATACCTTTTTATTGTCAGGTCCATGCATTATCGAAAATGAAAGTATGGTAATGAATCTAGCCGAAAAAATATCGAAAATTGCCGAAGAGTTAAACCTAACTTACGTATTTAAAGCTTCATTTGATAAAGCGAACCGTACGGCTGTAGAAAGCTACCGAGGACACGGAATGAAAGAGGGGTTAAGAATTTTACAAAAAGTAAAAGACACTTTTGGTTTACCTGTTACTACAGATATTCATGAGAGTTGGCAAGCAAAAGAATTAGCCGAAGTAATTGATATTTTACAAATTCCGGCATTTTTATGCAGACAAACAGATTTGTTGATAGAGTGTGGTAAAACCAACCGCATTGTAAACATAAAAAAAGCACAATTTCTATCGGGCCACGATATGATACATGCTGTAAAAAAAGTGGAAAGTACAGGTAACAAACAAATTATACTTACTGAACGCGGAACCATGTTTGGCTATAACAACTTAGTGGTTGATTTTAGAAACTTAGTTGATATGAAGGCCTTCGGATATCCAGTTTGTATGGATGTTACACATAGCACTCAAAAACCTGGAGGTATGGGCGGCAAAAGTGGTGGAAATAGAGAGTATGCAGTGTATTTAGCAAGTGCGGCTGCGGCTGTTGGTGTTGACGGTTTCTTTTTTGAAGTACACGAAAACCCCGATGAAGCAATGAGCGATGGCCCAAATATGATACCACTAAAAGACTTTAAACAATTACTTTTAGATAGTGTTGTTAAATACAAAACCCAAATTAAAAATTAAAATCGTCCTACCTAAATACATTAGTATTAATTTACGAATAACAAATTGAATAATTGATAAATTATCAGGCATATATACTCAACATTAGCCAAAGTAACCATGTATAATTGAATTAAATGTCAGATTCTAAAAGTTTTTTAAAAGCAATTTCTTCAAGTTATGCATACATGGCGGCCAATTTATTGGTTAGTCTTTGGCTACTTCCTTATGTATTAAAATTTCTTTCCAAATCAGAGTATGCGGTATTTGCTATAATAGGAGATATCATCGTTTGGTTAGCCTTAACAAGCCTAGGTGTTGGTCCATCTTTAAATGTAAGAAGTGGTCAGTTAATTGCAAAAAAAGATTACAATGAATTAAACACAACTGTTAATAGTGCTTTCTGGGGCCAGTTATTACTTTCTTCGATTATGTTGTTGTTTGCTTTTTATGTGGCACTCTATCCCAATTCTATAATTGGAAGTACACTAGAAACAGAAAACCTCGGGTTAGTTCTATTTTTGCTAGCATTAGGAGGAATGATTGGCTTTATAATGCAACCGTTAAATGGTGTACTTGTGGCAAATAAGCAGGTGCACATAGACAATTATTTAAAATTTGGAACTTTAGCAATTAGAACAATATTGACAGTTTTATTTCTAAATATGGGAATGAACCTTTTGGCTCTTGCTTTAAGTAATATTATTTCTTTAATAGTTGTTGCCATAATTACATTTTATAGGATAAAAATATCAATACCTTCCATTAAAATCAATTTAGCTAATTTTAAAGCACCGATATTTAAAACCCTCATTAATACAGGAATCTGGCTAACAATCGGGGGAGTAGCTGGAATTCTTATAGCACGTATTGATAACTATGTAATCAGTAGGTATTTTACTTTAGAGTTGGTAACGGGATATGTCATAACATCAAAGTTATACACTATTGCAGATATGATGCACCAACAATTATTTAACCAATCTCGTCCATATTTTGTACAGCTTGCAGGTAAAGGTGATAATAGTAAGTTTAAAGGTTTTTATAAGATTTTATTTAATTCATCCTTATTAATCGCAGTATTTATGGGTGTTTCAATAATGTTAATTAATCATCTATTTATAACACATTGGATTGGTGCTGATTTTTATCTTGGAGAAGATATCAACTTGCTTTTATGTTTAAATTTCATACTTCAATCCGCAGTACTGCCCAACCGCATTATTCTGATGAGTTCGTTTTTTAAAATAAAACATAATGCCACCTCGAGATTACTAGAAGGTATTTTTAAGTTAATATTAGTAATCGCTCTTATACCCTTTTTCTCCCTTAAAGCAATTTTAATAAGTAATATTATTGCAACTGTAATATTTTCTAATATTTATTTCAATAAGCTGGCCTCTGAATTAGTAAGAGTACCGTTTAAAGACAACCTTTTAAAGTTATTTATTATAGCCCCATTATTTTTTATTCCACTATTTGATTTACCTTTTTACAAATGGGCAATATCAATATTGGTATTAATTTTAATTGTTGGAGATACTGTAATATCTTTCAAATCAGAAAAAGAAATTTTAAATCCAATATATGCTTCTATATATAATAAATTATTTAAAAAGAAAACTTAATTCCTTTAAATATGAGTCATATAAAAAGAGTCTATTCAATAATATCATTGTTGGAGATGGCTTCTGTGAGTCGCCTATATATAAAAACAAGCATCCATTATTATCAGTAAAAGCACATAACCAAACTGGAGATAAAAATAAAATACGTTTTGGTGATAATTGTAATGTTGCAGTAAATATTAACTTAAACAAAAAAGGAAGTATAACCATAGGAAATTATGTATACATTACTTCTGCAACTTTTAGAATTGACCATAACTTAATAATCGGGTCGCACTGCATGTTTGGACCAAATGTTAGGTTATGGGACACAGACAATCATCCGCTTAATCCAATTGAGAGACACACACAATGTGAGTACATAGCACATCATGGATTTATAGATAGCTATGAAGCATCAGGTGGAAATATTAATATTGGAAATGATGTTTGGATTGGAATGGATGCCATTGTTTTGGGTGGAGTAGAGATAGGCAATGGTGCTGTAGTTGCTGCTGGAAGTATCGTAACTAAGTCGATTCCTCCAAATACGCTAGTAGGAGGTGTACCCGCTAAAATTATCAAAAGTAACCTTGATAAAGAAAACAAATAACAAATTAAACCCTAGATTATGTATAAAGCCATTTGCCTATTTAGAGACCAGTATGCCCACATAAAACCTGTTGAAGATTCTTTGGCAGGAATTATAACATTTGAGTATTTAGAAGAATGGACAACAGATAAAATAAAAAATGCAAAACCTGATATCATTATCGGCATTAACGAGTTTCATCCAGAAGTTGCCTATTGTTATGAGCTTGCTCAATCGCTTAATATTCCCACTTTAACCTTACAAGATGGTATTTTAGAGTGGCGTTTTATGTTTGAAAACCCAATATACGAAGGAGATGTACAAGGTGCGCCATTGCATTTCCCGGTATTGGCAGACAAGTATGCTTGTATAAGTCCATATTATGCCCATATTATACAATGTTTAGGTAACGAAGGAAGAGTTGAGGTAACAGGAATGCCTAAAATGGATAAGCTACCTATACGCCCCTACTCGCCTGACAAAACACCTAACAGAAAAAAAAGAATAATGGTTATTACTGCCACCAAGCCTTGGTTTAAAGATGAACAAGAAACAGTGGTGCACCAAATGTTGCTTGATTTAAAAGCATATTTTGATTCGAGAGCCGATATTGAACCAGTTTGGCGTGTTACAAAATTATTATTTAAAGATATTGATGTTAAAACAACTTTTAATGCCAAAGAGAGTAAAGAGATTGTAGACCAAATAATGTCGTGTGATGCTGTAATATCTATGCCTAGCACTGCTATTATAGAGGCTATGCGATGTGGTAAACCTGTAGCACAAATAGATTATTTTAATGTGCCAAACATGGTAAACACCACTTGGAAAATAAGTTGTAAAGATCATATCCCACAAATTATTAAAGAATTATTAGCTCCTGAGCCATTTAAAATGTGGATGCAAGATGCCTGCCAACACCTGATGTGTGTAAAAGACAATAATTCGGCAAAAAGAGTAGCCGAATTAATTGTTAAAATGATTGAATTTTCTACAGAATACCCAGGTAAATCCATGCCTGAATTTTTACTCGCTCCTGTGTTTTACCAAAATTTGAATATACCATTGGCACCAAAACATATATTTTTAAACAGAGAAACCCTTCAACACACAGATGATAGCTGGCTAAGGGCAAAACTATTACGCCTCGAACTACAAAATCAAACCTTAAAAGCAAAACTAAACAAACGCACATTATCGGCAATAGTGATTGGTATCTATTCTAAAATAATTTCCAACATGATAAAAAGACAAAAAAATGGAAAATAATACAGTACTGATAATTGGTGCAACAGGTGCTATTGGCGGTGCCTGTAAAACCAAGTTTGAGCAAGCTGGATATAGCACTTATACTACATCAAGCGCGCAAGAAAAGTGTGATAATAATACTTGTTTTTGGGTTGATTTTAATAATATAGCCTCAATAGAAGCATTAACCACAACTATAAAATTTGATTGCGTAATAATTAGTGCTGGTAAAGAACCTCAATTTAACCTTGAAGGCACAAGCTATGAGCATCTTTTGGCGATGATAAATATACATTTACTTGGGCCAATTTTATTGCTTAAACAAATAAAAAATAATGTTAAAGTTGGTGGGGCAATTATCCTCTTGTCATCACCTGCTGCGTTAAAAGGAAGCTACGATCCAATATATGCATCGGCAAAAGGTGCAGTAAATGCGTTAATTAAAACTTTAGCTAAAGACTTGGCACCGGCCATACGTATAAATGCCATTTCGCCCAGTTTAATTGCAGATTCGCCCGTGTTTAACAGAATGACTCCTGACTTTAGAGAAAAACACCTGAATAACACTTTAACACACAAACACACTACTGCACAAGAGTGTGCAGAAGCTATATATTTTATGAGTACCCAAAAGCAAATAACCGGACAGGTTTTACAAGTTAATGGAGGAATGATTTAATGAGTGAAGACAATAATCATATCATCATTGTAGGTGCTGGAATTTTTGGATTATCAGCAGCCATAATTTTAGCCGAAAATGGTTTTGAAGTTACTGTAATAGAAAAGAACCTAGACATTATGCAAGAGGCTTCTTTGGTTAATCAAAACCGCATTCATTACGGTTACCATTATCCAAGAAGTATTAATACAGGTAAAGAAGCTTTAGAAGGTTTACCCTCGTTTAAACAGTACTATGGCAATTGCATTAATGCCTCATTTAAGAAATATTACAGCATTGCCCAAAACGGTAGTCAACTTAGCGCGGCAGAGTTTGTAGCTTTTTGCAACGAATTAAATATTCCGCTTAAAGAAGAGTGGCCAGATGAGGGTATTTTACGTAGAGAAAATATGGAGGCATGTTGGTTGGTTGAAGAACCCGCTTTTGATTACCATATCCTTCGTCAAAATGTAAAAAAGCGCATCGAACAATTAAAAAAGATACGCATACTGCGTAATGCCTTTATTACTAACGCTACATACACCAACAAAGCCCATCAAATCACCCTTAATAATGGCTATAAACTTAGCGCAAGTGTAATTGTAAATGCTAGTTATAGCGGCTTATCAGATGTACTTAAGGCGCTTAACTTACCTGCAATTAAAGCACATTACGAATTACTGGTTTTACCAATTATAACCCTGCCCGACAATATAGAACCATTTGGCGTAACCATTATGGATGGCCCATTTTGCTCTATTGTACCAAAAGGATTTAATAAAGGAGAATATATTTTATCGCATGTTTCCCACTCTGTGGTTCAATCGTATTTAGGTTTTGAAAAACCCGAATGGAATAGCATTGATGGTAATGTAGAAAAAAACATAGTAGATTATTGCCAAACCTATTACCCAATTTTAGAAAAAGCAGTAATAAAAGAATCTTGGATTACTACAAAAATGGTATTACCCAACCAAGATATTGATGATGCAAGACCAACTTTAGTATTGAGCCATGATAACAATGTATATTCTTTATTTAGTGGCAAAGTTACCACCTGTATTTCGGCAGCACAAAATTTACTTTCTATCATTAAAAATAAAACTATTTAATGAAACTTGCATTTTGGATTAGCGGATTAAAAGACCCTTCGCCTCGATTTAGATTCCTTCAATTTATTGAACCATTAAGAGAAAAAGGTCACCTAGTTGATGTGTTTGTTTTAAACCCAAGTCGTAATAGTGTACTTAAATCAAAGTCTTTTGCTTTGCAAATAATAGAACAACGCATACAACTTATTAAAAGACTATGGCAATTACTTACTTTTATATTATTTAAAGCAAAACAATACGATATAATTTATACCAATAAAGATTTACTGCCCAATTTAAATATTAAATGGGTAGAGAAACTAATGAGTAAGTTTAATTCGAAATTGGTATTTGATATTGATGACGCGATATATTTAGGTGCCAGAGGTGATAAGCTAAAAGCAATAATGCCATACTATAAAGCAGTAATAGCGGGCAGTACAGTTTTGCAAAGTTATATCGAAAATAATTATGGTGTAAAATGTTATTACATACCTATGGCCATTAATACCAATAACTATAAACCTGCTGCCATTAGGCCCAATGGTATTTTAAGAATTGGTTGGAGTGGTTCGCATCACACCAATGTATACGCGCTACCATTGCTAAAAGAACCCTTGATGAACTTGGCGCAAAAATTAGACTTTGAGTTTATAGTAATATCAAATAAAAATCCTGAGATAAATTGGGAAGGTGTAAAAACTCGTTTTATTGAATGGACTGAAGATACTGAGGTGGCAGGGTTGCAACATTTTGACATAGGAATGATGCCATTAAAAGATGAGCCATTTGAAAGAGGTAAGTGTGCATTAAAAGCAGTACAATATATGGCAATTGGAATACCAGCACTAGTATCACCAGTAGGAGTTAATTCATTTATTGTAAGAGATGGGGTAGATGGGTTACATTGCAACACCATTCAAGATTTTAGTGATAAATTACTACTGTTGGCACAAAACATAAACCTACAAAAAGAAATGGGTAAAAATGCTTTACAGCGTGTACATGATTCGTTTAGTGTAACAGTATTAACTAACGAATATGAAAGGGTATTTAAGGAAATTGCAAACTCATGAACTTGACATTTGACGTAGTTATTACCACTTACAATAGACCCGAACACATTGTGAAATTTTGCAAAGAAATTTTACAATGTTCGCCAAAACCTAATAAACTTATTGTCATAGACTCGTCTGATGCCACTAATAAAGAACTACAATCAAATACTGAAGTAATTTACAGAAAATCTTCTCATAAATCGCAGCCATACCAAAGGTATGTTGGTTACCTTGTTTCATCAGCTGATATTTTAGTTTTTTTTGATGACGACTTAGAAATTAAAGACAATTCACTTTTTGAAACTATAGCTAATACTTTTATAAAAAACAAAGATCTGATAGGTTTGGGATTGGGCATAGATTATCATAATCCAATTTCAACAACACTTATTAAACCAAGTCATAACATATTTAATACTATACTAAAAGTTTTAAGACCTAAAATACTTCCTGGACAAATTACCCGATTTGGACAAACAGCTGCACTTCCTCAAAAAAACATTGATACCACATTTTTACCTGGCCCAAATATGTGCTTTAATCGCAATATGCTAGAAGATGTATTTGATGAAACAATGTTTGCATTATTCGAAAAAAAAATGGGAATGGGCGAAGACAAAGTAATAAGTATGCGGGTAGCCGCAAAAGGAAAAATGATGTATTTAGGAGAAAAAACCTATTTGTACCACCCGCCTATCGAAAGTACCTACTTTAACAACCTAATAACCTTTTGGGCTAAAGTTTTTTATTCAAGAATTTGGATTGCGCATCAATACAATAAAATTAATCCAAGTCATTTTCATCATATTTGGGTATTGTTGTTTATCATTAAATCTAACTTAACTATAAATTCTGTTTCTAAACTCAAATCAATTTTGTTAGCTATTAAGTGGGTAGCAAAATATGGCTATATACAGCGACATATTATAGGCCCTAAAATTAATTATTACGAAGATGCAAAACGAGACGCAGCCTAAGCTACCATTATTATATCAATACGCTGTTCGAAAAGCCAAAAGAAATCTTTCATGGGCCACCTTTTTTATGGCTTATCCTTTTTGGACCATCATACAAAATGTTTCTTTTTTTTACATGTTGTTTTTTTACCAAAAATCATTTAAGCTACCTCACAAAATGTTAGAAGTAAGAGGTGCGATGGCTTTCGGAAGTATTTTATTTATGATAGGTGCTATAACTTCAACAATTGGCGCAGGAATTAATTTAGGATACGAGTATTTTGAACTAGCAATAAAGGTGTTACCAAATTATTTATATTGGGGGTTTCTGGTACTTACACTTGGTAACTTGGCATTAAAAACTGTACAACTTGACCAAATTTATAAAATGATATTTTATGGATTAGTTGCATCTTGTTTATCTTTTTTCCTTTTAAAACCAATACTTGAAGGGTTGCCGTTTTTTCGTAACGTTACACAAAATAACTTTGCTTTTATTCTCATATCATTTGGTCCAATGGGTGTGTATTATGTGCAACTTAAATGGAGAAATGGTTTTTATACGATATTAGCGATATTGGGGATATCCTTTTGTGGAATTATTTCAGGAAGCCGCTCTGGGTCATTATTGGTTTTTTTAGGTTGTGCATTAGCTGTATCAATTGAAAGTTGGCTAAAAATAATGATATTGGCATTTCTAGGATTTGTATTGTACTTGATTACTCCACAACTATTAAGCTCTCCATCAATTAAAATGGAGATTTATAATTTAAACGAACGAACCTATGATCTATTATATGAAACTGATGCTACTTTAGCCACTGACAGGTCGTTCCTTACACGATTAGCTATGATTGAAAAAGGGCTAAACATTTTTGAAGAGTATCCCATAGCGGGTATCGGAATTGGCAACTTTTCAAGTAAATCATTTGATATAGATTTTGAGTTTGAAGGCTCCGAATATATTGAAGGAAAAGAAGAACAACTAGAATCAAAAACAAATCCTCACAATTCCTATATTTCATTTTTATCAGAGGGTGGTTTGGTTCTGTTTATTCCGGCCATATTTCTGATGTTTTATCCTATTGGCTTTTTTATAACTCACTATAATAAATTAAGTGGTACGGAAAAAGCGTTATTTATTGGGGTACTATTTATGTGTATACATGCATGGTTTATTGCAGGCATGATTAATGTTTATGGCTGGTTTTTACTTGGTATTACTAATGCATTAATTCAATCAAAAAATGATTCTCGGATTCTATTACCATAGTGCCTTTAGCCATAAAAATGGAAGTTATTGCGTTCCAGGTTATATTGGTGTATTTATAGACTCAATTGCTGAGCAAGTTGACCAATTATATTTGTTTTTGGAAGAACAACAAGATCAAAACTCACAAGAAGAGGACTATTCTCTTAAAGGTAAAAACATAACAATGATAAACCTTGGTTATAAAAGCACCTTTTATAGCCGCATACTGAAACCAGGAAAACAATTAAAAATAATTAATGAGCACATTAAATTAATAGATGCTTTTTTGGTACGTATGCCAACTCCATTAGGTCCTCACATTATAAATTCTGTAAAGAAAAACACTGCTACATTTGCCCTTTTAGTTGGTAACTATACAAAAGGTTTAAATAGTTTAAAGCAACCTCTTATCAGAAAAATAGGAATAAGTTTGTTAACTTACTATTATCAATTTTTACAAAACAGAACACTTAAAAACCAATTTATATTTGTAAACAGTGGCGAATTATTAAAAGATAACGCCCAAATATCTAAGCAAATAACCTTAATAAAAACAACTACATTAAGTAAAGAGAGTTTTTACCAACGAGAAGATACATGTACTAATAATGTATTTAAAATATTATTTACCGGGCGAATTAATTTTCAGAAAGGACTTAGAGAGTTAATTGATGCTATTGCAACTTTGCAGCCAAAGTATAATATAGAATTGCACATTGTTGGATGGGAAGAGCCAAGTTCATTTAATTATCAACAACAACTGCAACAACTTAGTGATAATTTAGGTATTAATAGTAAAGTCTTTTTTCATGGTAAAAAGAAAATTGGACCAGAACTAGATGCATTTTACCGATTGGCAGATATTTATGTTATCCCATCCTATCATGAAGGGTTTCCGAGAACTATTTGGGAGGCGATGGCCAATTCAGTACCGGTTATAGCAACTAATGTTGGAAGCATTCCATATTATCTAGAGCATAAAAAAAATGCTATTATTATTGAACCCAAAAACTCAATAGAAATTGCAAATGCTATTGAACTAATAATTAATGATACTGAATTAAGGAAGCGCCTAATTAAAAATGCATACCTTTATAGTAAGGAAGTAACACTTGAACACCAATCCAAACTTCTGATTGACAAAATTAAATCACAGATTAATGAGCAATAAATATCGATTAATTAGGTACGATTGGCCATTACATTTTATTTTATTATTTACCAATTGGCTACCCGACAATGTGGTATTTATGAAATTAAGAGGTAAATTATGTAGCCCCTTTTTTGCAACTTGTGGCAAAGGTTTAACTCTGGGCAGAAATTTAGTTTTTTACAACCCATCAAAAATAAATATTGGTAATCAAGTGTATATTGCATTTAGTTGTTGGATTTGTGCTGGCGTAAAAATAACCATTGGAGACAAAGTTTCATTTGGGCCTGGATGCGTAATTGCGAGTGGAAGCCATAAATTAAACAATGGTAATTTTTATGATGAAGTTAACTTTGATGATGAGGAAATTTTTATAGGCGATGGAAGTTGGTTGGCAGCAAATGTTAATGTTGCAGGAGGAACAATTATTGGCAAATCAACTCTTGTAGCTGCTGGTTGTAGTGTTAAAGGAAAATATCCAGATAATGTGCTATTAGCTACAAATAAAGCCGAAATTAAAAAACATTTTAGTTAAACTATGTGCGGAATTTTAGGATATATATCCACCAATAATCAAACAAATAAAGAACAGTTTCTTGATGCGCTTAATACTATGCTGCACAGAGGACCAGATGGTTTTGGCGTATTTCATAATGAATATGTTTCATTTGGTCACCGCAGGTTAAGTATTATTGATTTAAGTACTGGTGCTAACCAACCTTTGGTTTTTAATAATAATAAACTTGCAATTATTTTTAATGGCGAGATTTATAACTATACTGAGATTTCAGAAGGACTTAGCCTACAAACAAAGTCTGATACCGAAGTACTAATTAAAGGCTACGAAAAACATGGCATAGATTTTTTTTATAAAATTAGAGGAATATACGCAATAGCAATAATGGATTTGCGAAACGAAACAGATCCTATTTGTGTATTGCTAAGAGACCCTGCTGGTGTTAAACCATTTTATTATCACCAAACAGATAATGCCATAATATTTGCTAGCGAAATAAAAGCCATACTACCATTAATAAACAGCCCAATTGAAGTAAATGAAAACAGCATAAAAGAATACATACACCTTGGGTATTGTGCTGAACCAAATACTGCATTTAAAAACATTAGCGCGCTTACTCCCGGCATTGCTTATACCTACCACTTTAAAAATGCACAACTCACCGCACACCCAATTTTAGTATATGAGTTTACCCAAAAAAACATCACTAAAATAGATGCAATACAGCAGACTGAAACATTGCTACAACAGGCCACCAAACGAAACTTAGTAGCCGATGTAAAAGTAAATGTTGCGCTAAGTGGCGGTATAGATTCTTCGTTGGTATATGCTTACGCAAATAAGTTTTCTAATAACAACACCACTGGCATTACCATATCATTTGATGATAAAGATTATGATGAGAGTGACGCTGCTGCTGCACATGCACAACATATAGGAGCTCCGCATCAATTAGAAAAAACAGATGTAACCAATAAGTTAGATTTACTAAATAAGCTATTGTTACATTTTGACCAACCCTACTCAGACTCATCACTTATTCCATTTTATTTTTTAACCAAAGCAGCGGCATTACATAGTAAAGTACTTATAGGTGGTGATAGTGGCGATGAGATTCATAACGGATATTTAGGCCACAGATATTTACCCATACTTGCAAAAGTTATTAACCTTAGGTTAGGTGTATTTATTACCCCTCTTATAAAAGTGGCCACTCAATTTACAAGTGGTTCACGTAAACGAGAGCTAAAAAAACTTAATGGTTTATTAAGTTGTAAAAACACTGAAGAATTACTGTTTTATTGGGAGTCGTGGTTTCCGCCTGATATTGCTATGTATGCCGAAAACCCATTTACTTATAACCCCATGAGTTTGGTTAAACCACCACCAAATAATTTAACTGCCAAAGAAAAAATTGTACGCAATTACTTTGTAAAACGCATGCAAAGCGATTACCTTAAAAAAAGTGATATGATGAGCATGTATAATAGTTTAGAGTTTAGGGTACCCATGCTTGACGAAGATCTAACCAAGTTTTCATTAGGCATCCCATACCACTATAAGTCTAACCGTAAAATTACTAAAATTATTTTGCGTTATTTGCATAGCATGGTTTACCCAAAAAAACTAAGTGAATTACCTAAAAAGGGATTTACCATACCTTTGGATACATGGCTTGGCGAACAAAATTTAAATGAAATAAAAAACTACCTATTAAAACCAAATGTTTTTTATACAAAATTTATAAAACAACAGTATGTTGAAACATTGTTTAATAGTCTTAATAACCCGCAAGCCATAAGCTATATTAGCCGGGCTAGCATATATCAACGTATATTAACCATTTACAGTTTAGAAATTTGGCATGAAAGATATATTAAGCAAGAAGAATTAGTTAATCAATTAAATAAGTAAAAATATGAATATAACAGAAAAATGTATCGAGCTTATAGAATCAAACAGAATAAGCAGTACAGAAGTTGCTGACGCTCTAGATAAAACAGGTGTGCTTAATAATTTACAACCAGTCAATACGGGAAGGCATGTTGTTGGAAGAGCTCACTATGTTTATGCTCATGACGAGTCTAATTGGCCTCTACATGATCAAATTCAGGAGTTGCCAGAAAACTGCTTGCTTTATGTTGATACATTTAATTGTGGAGACAAGGCAATATTTGGAGACTTAGTAAGCAAGTACTTGTTGTTATACAAAAAAGTAAAAGGAATAGTAGTTCAAGGAAAAATGAGAGATATTCCTGATATTAAAAAATACTCGTTTCCAATATGGTGCACAGGATATTCTCCTTTAGGATGTTACAATAGAGATATTGCGCCTAGTAATGAAATAATCGAAGAAGTTGAAAAAAGAAAACGCCATATAAATGGCGGAATTATTGTTTGTGATGACAGTGGATGCACGTTAATAAAGAAAGACTTAGTTTCAGAAGACACTTTTAACCGACTTGAGCTAATTGAACTACAGGAAGATATATGGAGTTTTTGTATTAATACGCTAAAATGGTCTACATATGACACTGTTTGTCAGAAAAAATATTTAACAAACCCTGAGGTGCTACCCGACATATTAAAGGATAAAGTAAAGTTAATTTCATTCAAAAAATGAAAAAAGTAAGTGTTGTAAGTGCAGTTTATAATGAAGGCAAACCATTAAGGGTTTTAACAACAAGGATTATCCAGAGTGTTGAAACTTGCTTTACAGACTACGAAATTATTTTGGTCGATGATAGAAGTCAGGATAACTCATGGGAAGTCATTAAAGATTTGTGTGCAGAAAATCCCAAAATTAAAGGAATAAGGTTTATTCGAAATTTTGGGCAACATAGTGCATTAACAGCAGGAATTGAATACGCAAGTGGGGACTATGTTGTACTCTTAGATTGTGACCAACAAGACGAGCCTGAAAACATCCCCCGTATGTATGAACATCTACTTCAGAAAGAAGTTCAAATTGTTTATGCATTAAGAGCAAACAGAAAAGATAAAACAACAAAGGTTCTAGCGTCATTCGTTATAAATTATATATTAGAAAAACTATCTGGTTATAAACACAACGCAGGAATAGGCACTTATAGGATTTTCACTACAAATGTTAAGCGGGCATTTTTTGAATTACCCGAAAAAAAAAGATACTTGGCTGGAATATTTAATTGGTTGGGATTTGAGCATAGCATAATCGAAGTGGAACACCAAGCCAGAAAAAACGGCAAATCAAATTACACCTTAAAAAAACAACTAAAACTAGCCCGGCTTGGGATACTTAGCAGCTCAACAAAACTACTCTCTACAGGAACATATATTGGCCTATTATCGTCTTTATTTGCGATAATAATTGGAATGTATTTTATTTACTTAAAGTTATTTTATAATGTTCCATTAGGCTACTCGTCATTAATAGTTTCCATTTTATTTATTGGTAGCGTAATTTTAATTGTGCTAGGTATAATAGGCGAATATATGAGAGAGATGATTGATGAAATAAAAGCACGCCCGAATCATATTATTGAAAATAAAATCAACATAAATGGATAAAAGAGATATAGATAATACTATTAATCGATATAACGAACGGCTCGAAAAGTTTGGTAGTTCAGAAGAATCGTTAGGCTGGACGAGAAATAATAATTCGTTAAGATTCGAATACTTAATAAAAGAATGGAAAGATGAGCTTTCTGGGTCAAAAATTTGTGATTTTGGCTGTGGATTTGGCGATCTCTATGGATTCTTAAGCTCAAATGGTGTGTCAAGTATTAATTATACAGGTATTGATATCAATAATGAGTTAGTTACGATAGGTAAAAAACGATATCCTAATGCACATTTTTGGATAGGCGATATTTTAAACGAACCATTTGACCAACAGTTTGACTTCACTTTCTCATCGGGAGTATTCAACCATAAATTGGAATTTTCTGATGAAATTGAATTTACTGAAAAATGTATCGAAAAGATTGCAAGTTTTTCGACCAAAGGTTTTGCAATAAACTTTTTGTCAGATAAAGTTGAGTATAAAACCTTAAACAATCACAACTCAAGCCCTCAAAAGATTCTAGAATTGTGTTACAAATATTCAAATAATGTAATACTTAGAAATGATTATATGCCATTTGAGTTTACTGTTTATGTTAGAAGAGATAAAACAATTGACAGAACTAAATTAATTTATCAATGAGTATTTATACACTGTTTTTATGTGGTGGAAAATGGCAATTGCCATGGTTTAAGTTTTTAAAAAACAAAGGACATAAAATAATATTGGTCGACCCATACCCAGATTCTCCTTGTGTGGAATTTGCCGATATTTTTTTTAAGGAGGACGTAAAAAATGTAGACAGTATTATCACATTTGTTCATGAAAATAAGTTTCAAATTGAAATGGTAACATCAGAGCAAACAGACGTCAGCACATTACCAGTCTCTATAATTGCGAAAGCACTGGATATTCAAATAAACGAACCAGAAATAGTTAGAAGGTATGCGAATAAAGGGGTATCACGAAAATTTCTCAAAGACAATTTCAATAAACATTATCCAGACTTTGAATTAATTACAGACATATTAAAACTAACTGAATTTATTAAAAAACATGATCATATTATAATTAAACCAGTTGACGCACAATCAAGCAGAGGCATCCATTTATTAAATCAATACAGTAGTATTAATGAAGTAAAATCTGCTTATGAAAATTGTAAATCATTTAGCGTAGAAAGCGCAATAATTGCCGAGCAATTTATTGTTGGTGAAGAAATTACCCTAGAAGGCATTTGCCTTAACAACGAACATTATACGCTTACTGGAAGTAATAAAAAACATTTTAGAACAGGCATCGCTTCAAATTTAAGTTACCCACTAACTATAAATTCAAAATTAGAAGATGAATTATTTTCATTTCATAATAGTTTGATTAAAAAGACAGGGTTAATAACAGCAATTACACACGCTGAATATATTATAAGTGAAAATGAAAAGTCATTTTATTTAGTTGAAGTCGCCTGCAGAGGTGGTGGTAGTCTTATTCCTTCGCACATTGTTCCAAAAGTAACAAGTCTAAATTTATACGAAATTTATTATCAGGCAATGTATAAAAGCAAATTCGAAACAGATATTCGAGTTCTGAATAATAGTAGTGTAACATTACACTTTTTCGAGTTTGATTCAGGACAAGTTATGTCGATTAAAGGTGTTGAGGAATGCAAAAAATTGAATTTTGTAATAGATATTGGTTTAGAGTTTAAAGTTGGTGATATTATTAAAAATGCACAAGACGACAGGAGTCGACAAGGTTACGTTGTTGTTTCAGGCATTTCAAAAGAAGAAGTCTCAGCAAACATAGAATTCATTTACAACACCATAGAAATAAATTATGAACCAACATTATAATCTATTATTAAAGCAAATGAAGCCTTCAGCATCAATGGCTAAGGGTTTAACAGAAGGCAACAATAAACACAACTTAGCAGTGGGATCTCCAGATATTCCGCCACCAACTCAAATATATGACCTAGTTAACGACTTCGGAAAAAATCCCAATTTTCAATATCAACCAACAAAAGGAGGTTTAGAAACAATAAAAAATGTAATTAGTTTAATTGATGGCACAAACGAATTGTTAAACCCGAACAAGAATGTAATTTTAACTCCTGGGGCTAAATATGGTATATACTTAACTTTAAAAACAATTTGTAACATTGGTGATAGTGTATTACTAATCGAACCTTATTGGTTAAGCTATACAGACATTTGCGAAAGTTTAGGGTTGAAAGCATCATTTTGGGAACCCATTGATAACAATTATTCGTTCAGTGATTTTAAACTATTAATTGAGAAAAGTACCATTCGACCTCGTGTAATTGTTATTAATAACCCTATTAACCCTTCTGGCTATATATTTGACAAACATACACTAGAGTTACTAATTGATTATTGCAATAACAATGATATTTGGGTAATACTTGATGAGGTTTATAAAGATTTATGCTTTAATACAAATGCAAATCTACATCAAAACTTGTTTTCAAATAACTTGATAAGAATTGGTTCATTCTCTAAAAGCTTAGCAATACCCGGGTTTCGTTCTGGGTATATTCTAGCAAACGAAACTTTTATATCAAACTTCAATTTGCTTCATCAACACATTGCTACAAGTATAAATTCATTAACTGCTTTTGTTTTAAGGCATATAAATGTTGATACCTATGCTGATTATACAAAAAAATGTAGTTTAATTTACAAAGAACGATATGAGGCTAGTTATAATGAATTATTAAGAAAAGGATATAAACCCATAAAGAGCGATGCTACTTTTTATATGTTATTTGATGTAAATAATAAATTTGAAAACGGACAGATTGCTTGTGATTATTTTGAAAAGCAAGGTGTTTTATTGACAGCTGGAATAAACTACGGTAAAAAATTCGACAATTCTATCAGAATTTGTTTAACAAAAGAAAGCACATTATTAACTGAAATTATAAGCAATTTATGATTCATAAGGTATTTGATTGTCATTTACATATTGAAAATGGTCTAAAAGATTACTCTTTACGACATGAGAACGCCAATATTATCTTTAACAATGTTGAGAATTATAAAAAGGAAAAAGCCAACTACAATGGTTATTTTAAATCTTTAATATTTGACTATAAGTACAATTATGATTACGTGCTTGAAGAGGTGCTAGCAGAACAAGTTCAAGCAATCAAAATACATAGTCGAATTCAGAAGATCGCATCAAATGATTATCCAGAGCTGCTTAAATCATTAAAAAAAGCGAACCAAAACATACCAATTATCTATGACGCATTTTACTTTGGCAACGATATGGTTTTCCAACCAAGCCTTTCAGGATTAATTTATTTAGCAAAAGAACTACCGAATACAAAGTTTATAGTAGCGCATGCAGGCGGGTATAAGGTGTTGGAATATTTTTTTCATTTACGAGAGTTAAAGAATGTTGCCTACGATTTATCATTTTCGTTACAATATTTAATGGATAGCAGTTGTAATATTGACTTTATTAAATTAATTAAGTATACTCCCAAAGAAAAACTTTTTTTTGGTTCTGATTTTCCATTTTCTGACCCCACAATACAATACAATAACCTATTAGATATATTAACTAATTTAAATGTTTCAACCGAACAAATTGAAGCCATTTTTACAACTAACTGGCTAAATTATACATTAAATAGAAATGACACCATTTAACAAACCCTACCTTACAGGAAAAGAAACCACCTATATTACAGATGCAGTAGCATCGGGTAAAATATCAGGAGATGGTATATACACCAAAAAGTGCCATACTTATTTTGAAGAAAAATATGGCTTTAAGAAATGTTTGCTCACTACCTCATGCACAGATGCCTTAGAAATGGCGGCCATACTTATTAATATAGCCCCAGGTGATGAAGTAATTATGCCTTCTTACACTTTTGTATCAACCGCTAATGCATTTGTGCTGCGCGGTGCTAAAATTATTTTTGCCGATAGCCGCACAGATCATCCAGGAATGGACGAAAGCTGTATTGAAGCATTAATTACACCAAAAACAAAAGCAATAATTCCTGTTCATTATGCTGGTGTAGCCTGCAATATGGATATAAT
>JAGPCI010000324.1 GCA_018058165.1 Bacteroidia bacterium | reverse complement strand
CTTTTTTTATGATGTGTTAGTTATCCAACTTGAGAATAACAACTTCAATAGGTTTCAACTACCAAAATTTAATGCATAAAATTGCAACTTTTAATTTAAAATTGTTTTATTAAATCCTACTAAATGACACTTCATCAAAAAACAGTTTTAGTTTTATTATTAGCTATTGGTGTAAGCTTACAATTTACATCAGCTAAACCAGAAAGGACAAACAATAATGGCATTGACATTTTTAATTTTATACTAAATGTTTCTGATAACTATTTGTTTTTTAAAAAAGGAGGTAACGATACCACCCTATTTTATGTTGATTTGAAAACGAAACAAACAACATCAACCCAAATACCCCAAAAAGTATGTAAATCGATTAATGTAAGGTCAAAACAAAATTTCAATAGTTATACAATAGCTTCCAAAGGATATTGCAAGGGCGATACCATAACCTTTACAGCAAACTACTATACAAGCAATACTGTTAATATAAATTATCAATTTATTGGTGATGTACTCGTAACAGATGAAGATGATGAAGATACAACTGCATCTTGTATTGTACTGATTAATTTTTTTCCTAAAAGCAATTTTTGGTCATACAAAATAATTCGTGTTGCAGTTACACCATTCAGTCCCGAAATACTTTTGACACATAAAAGTAAAACAGAAGATGATGGAACTGAACAACATTTAACAACATTAAACAACCATAGGCTTATGCCATTAAAAGCTGCCCCGTTTAGTTTTGATATGCTAACTACATTTGCTGCCCAAAAAATCAACACAACTTATTGGAGTGTTTCTGTTAACTATAACTTTCCATTGGTGTATTTTAACGAAAGTCCGTTTATAAAAATATTTAACCCAAGTGGTATACATACCACCTTTAATATAAAAACCAAAATTGCAGATGCAACAAGAATAATAAGTGCACAAGCGCAAAACGAAATTTTAAAGGTAATTGTAGAAACTAAAGACAAAAGCAATTGGGTTTATGATATTGATTTAAAAACGCGAGAAATTATACAGCGCAAAAAATTACCCACCAAAATACAAATGCGAGATATTGCGGGTATAGCAGATGGTACTTCTGATAATAAGCATATATTAAGTAATGCAGAAATATCTAACGGTATTTTATATTATTTTAACAATCAAAATAAACTAAGCTTTTATCCAATAAATAACTAAAGTAGGCCTCAAAATGCCGTTTGTAAGCATTTTTTTACGCTTATTGCATATTAATTAATTGTTAAATACCGTTAAAGTCCTGAAAACAATAAGCTATCAAGCATGTTAAATTTTAAAACAAATCCTTTTATTTACCAATTAAATTAGTTTTTTTGCATCCTCTAAAAATTAGTACAAAATGAACAAAGTTCAAACAAAGAAATCAGAAAGCAAATTCAGCGCAATGTTCGCATCATTTGCAATCCCGGTATTAGTAGTAGTAGCAATATTAATCTACATTTATGTATTAGGTAATCCTGCTAACTTTCAAGACAATGACCCTACCAAACACCCCGTTCCGGATGGTATTAACCATGTTTTAGGTTTAGTTTACAAAGGAGGTTTTATTGTACCTATCCTTATTTCACTAGTATTAATGAGTATCACTTTCTCTATCGAGCGTTTTTTAACGATTGGTAAAGCATCAGGTAAAACTTCGGCAGAAGAGTTTGTTCGTAAAATACAAGCTAACTTAACTGCAGGTAATATAGATGCAGCTATTGCTGATTGTGATAAACAACAAGGATCTGTAGCGAATGTGGTTAAATCTGCATTACACAAATACAAAGAAATGGAGAACAATACTGAGTTAGACAAAGACCAAAAAGTATTGGCTATCCAAAAAGAAATTGAAGAATCAACTTCGTTAGAATTACCTATGTTAGAAAAAAACTTAGTAATTATAGCAACGTTAGCTTCGGTATCTACGTTAATCGCGTTATTAGGAACGGTAATTGGTATGATCAAGGCGTTCTCGGCATTAGCAACTTCTGGTTCTCCAGATTCTACAGCGTTAGCAAACGGTATCTCTGAGGCTTTGATAAATACAGCGTTGGGTATAGGAAACTCTGCTGTTGCAACTATTATGTATGCTATGTTTACTACCAAAATAGATAAGATAACTTACACTATTGATGAGGCTGGTTTCAGCATCACACAAACATTTGCAGCATCACACAAAAAATAATTGATTGAGGTTTGGGTTAAGCTATTTTAGTTTTACCTAGCAATTTCAAAATCTTTCAATCCTTTAATTTTTAATAAAATGCCTAAAGTAAAAGTACCTCGTAAGAGCACAACAGTAGATATGACGGCTATGACGGACGTAGCGTTCCTTCTACTTACTTTCTTTATGCTTGCAACAAAATTCAAGCCTGATGAACCGGTTGTGGTTGACACACCTTCATCTATCAGTGAAATTAAGCTTCCTGGTTCAGGAATTATGCAGCTTACCATTGATAAAAATGGCAGGGTATTTTTTGGTATTACAGATCAAAACATACGCGGACCAGTATTGCAACGCATGGCAGAAAAGTATAACATGACTTTTTCTGCTGAACAAGTAAAAGAATTCTCACTTCAATCTACTATGGGTGTGCCTTTATCACAATTAGGTAATTACCTAAACATAAAATCTGAAGAACGTAAAGGAGTTGAAGTTAAAGGTATTCCTATTGACTCAACCAACAACGAACTTGGAGATTGGATATGGCAAGCACGTTTGGCAAGTAACGATATAAGGGTAGCTATTAAAGGCGACCGTGATGCCGATATGCCAACAGTAAAACGTGTAATTGCAATATTGCAAGAGAAAAAAGTGAATAGATTTAATTTTATTACTAGCATGGAGAAATCTGGCGAGTAATACTTACACTTTAATAAAAAAAACACATGT
>JAGPCI010000072.1 GCA_018058165.1 Bacteroidia bacterium | reverse complement strand
TTAATAAAAACAACTTGTTGGGTAAGTTTTTTTGCCTTTATAAAATCAGTAACACGGGTTGCTATATCTTTTCGCATATCGGTGGTTACTAAATAAATTTTTGCCTTTTTGTTTTTTAAACTGTCGGCCAATTGCTCAAAATATGGCAACTCTTCTACACAAGGTTTGCACCATGTAGCCCAAAAATTTACAATAATTAAAGTATCACTTTTTGATGCTGTAATTTCATCAACCCAAGTTGGTGTTACAGTTTTAATTTGTTGTGCATGGGTGTTTAACATCAAACCCAAAAATAAAAGTATTAGCAGGTATCTCATACCACAAATGTAATTGATTGCTTTTTATAATTGCAGCATGTTTATGTATGATTTTAGTGGGTATTATTTTCTTGATTAGCAAACACCGTTACCTTATTTATTTTGGTGGTTTTGTTGGCTAATTTATCAGCCTCTACTTCTTCAACAGCTTTATCAATAGCAATATTAAACTCGTAACCCAGCAACAAAATGTAGGTGTTAATGTATATAAGCAACATTATTACTATTAAAACGCCAATTGAACCATACACCTTATTGTAAGCATTAAATGTATTGATATAGGCCGAAAACCCTATTGTAGTAACCAATATTGATACACATGCAAAAATGGCCCCGGGCGAAATAAATTTCCATTCTTTATTGTGGTTTGGCGCTAAATAAAATATCATACTTAAAAAAAACAATACCAAAACCGATACGATACCAATATTTAAAAGCAACAATAAAACAGGTGTAATTTTAGATGGAAAATAAGCCAGCTTATCTAAATAATTAATGGTAAAATTTCCTACAGTTAACAAACCCACTGCAATTAATAATGATATAGAAACAATTATTGCCAATATAATTGCCACTATTCTTTTTTTCCAGAACGAACGGGTTTCTTTTCTTTTGCCATACTTATTTAGCACATTCATAAGCGATACAAAACCATTTGTGCTAAAATACATGGCCGTTAAAAATCCTAACGAAAGCAAACCACCACGTTGGTTATTTAATATATCTACCAAGGTAGTTTTTACCGCATTATAAGCCGAGTTGGGTAACAACTGCTCAAAAAACAACATAATGTTTTCGTGGCTAGTGGTTACCATTGGTATGTATGCAACCAATGTAAAAATAAATATGATGGATGGAAACAAGGCCAGAAAAAACGTAAACGATAAAGAGGTTGCCCGTAATTGCAAATCGCGCCCATCAACCCAACGTATAAAAAACTCCAACACCTTGTACCAACTTATGTTTTCGTTACCCATAAACTGTTTGCTTTGGGCATAAGCAAAAAAACGCTTTGCAGGTTTTGTATTTAAAAGCTTGCGTGTTATTTTATTGCTTTTTAGTGTTCTCAAAGTTTAAAGTTTTGTAATAAAATTAGTAGCGTTTGTAAAGTTAAAAATACACAATAAAAATGGATAATTAATTAAAATAAGGAACAAATTTGGCCAGTAAATACTCAGGACACATGGTAACCTTATTGGTTTTCATGTTAACAAAAACCAAGGTAGTTTGCCCAGTGCACAATAGCTCGTTTAACTCGTTGTAAATTTCGTAATCAACAATTGTTTTTACTGTTGGCATGGTTTTAAAAATTGCCTTAATGGTTAATAAATCATCGTACTTAGCCGGCTTTTTAAAGTTTATATTTAAGTTTACTACGGGCATCATAATTCCGCTTTCTTCTAGTCCGCGGTAGGTTACATCAATTTGCCTCAACGATTCGGTTCTTGCAATTTCAAAATACAAGGCGTAATTACCATGATAAACCACACCCATTTGGTCGGTTTCGCCATATCTAACTCGTAATTTAGTTTCTGCTATATACATTTTAATGTTGTTGTTTTACGGCCAACTCTGCAATGGTTTTTCCTATACTTAATGATGATGTTGCAGCGGGCGAAGGAGCATTTAAAACATGTATGGCATTGTGTTTTTCAATAATTTTAAAATCATCAAGCAAACCACCAGTACGGTCGCATGCTTGTGCCCTAACTCCTGCTTCTGCAGGTATCAAATCATCTTCGGTAATTGATGGTATTAATCTTTGTAAAGCCTTGGTAAATGCACCTTTGCTAAACGAACGGTAAAACTCACCAATTCCGGTTTTCCAATATTTTGCTGCCACTTTCTGAAAACCTGGCCAAGCCAAAGATTCAAACATTTCGGTTAAATCAACATCGCTTTTGTGGTAACCTTCGCGCTTAAATGCAAATACTGCATTTGGCCCTGCCTCTACATTGCCATTAATCATACGTGTAAAATGCACGCCCAAAAACGGAAAATCAGGATCGGGCACCGGATAAATTAAGTTATTTACCAAGTGCCTTTTGTCTGGCCTAAGCATATAATACTCACCCCTAAATGGAATAATTTTAGTATCAATTTCTTCGCCCGCTAACTCGGCAATTTTATCGCAATACAAGCCTGCACAGTTTACAAGCATAGCAGTAGTAAACGTTTTTTTAACCGTTATTACTTCTGTGTTTATGGTATCAACACTAATATCTTCAACCTTATGGTTTAGGTAAATTTCGCCACCCATTTGTATTACCAACGCAGCAAGTTTTTCGCACACCTCTGTATAATCTATTATACCCGTGTAAGGCACACTAATGGCTTTTACTCCATTTAAATTAGGTTCGTAATCGGCAATTTGTGCTTGGCTTACATAGCTAATTTTTGTTAAGCCATTTTCAAATCCACGCTTATACAATTTATCCAACTCGGGCAATTCACTATCATTTACAGCCACAATTAGCTTACCACACAAATCGTATTTAATGTTGTTTTCGTTACAAAAATCAAGTAACATATTGTATCCATTAATACAATTTTGCGCCTTTAAACTGCCCGGTTTGTAATAAATACCCGAGTGTATTACACCGCTGTTATGCCCAGTTTGGTGGGCTGCAACAGCACTTTCTTTTTCGAGTACAGCAAGCTTTGCCGTAGGTTGTAACTTTAGTATATGGTATGCACTTGCCAAGCCTACAATGCCACCTCCAATAATCACGTAATCGTATTTCATGTGTTGCAAATATTACATAAGTGAGGCATAAAACACAAAAAAGGTTACTTACACCCCGTGGTTAATAACATTATGGTAATTAATTTCAAATTTTAATTGGGGCTTTCCCGCTTTGGGGCGGGCCGCGCTTTCCGCGCTACAAGGTAGCTTGCTCCAATCGCTAAGCCAAAATTTTACTTAGCAATTAAAATTTACTTCCATCTACAGCCCTAATTCTTCGTACTAAAAACAGGGTAATAATTGCGGCACTCACACTCATAAATCCTACCCAATTGTAATGTAACATTTCGCCATTGGCTTGTTTTACTACAACCATTCCGGCAATATATGCAGCAAGGCCAGCACTTAATTGTTGCATGCTCGAAACTATGCTCATAAAACTTCCCCTGTTTTTGGGTTCTACAGTTGCAGTTACCATAGCTTGTGCAGGTATAAATCGGCCACTACTTAATGCAAAAAATAACGATGTCGCAATTAAGGCAATCCAAATATCGGTGCGTGGCATATTGGTAATAAACAAAATAGGAATACTACTTGCGGCTACAAAAATGGTAAACACTTTTAGCTTACCAACCCTATCGGCAAGCTTACCCACAAACGGAGAAGTAATTATGGTACTTAATCCGCCAAAAAAGTAAATACGTTCAAGTTCGCCTTCGGTAAACCCAACATTACTTACCATATACGGACTTAAAAATGGCACAATGCTAAAATGGCCAAACATCATCACCATCATTAAAGTTATGGCCTTACGCTGGTTTGGGTTCGATGTAATGTTTTTTAGTGTTTGCACCACATTAACACTTTTAGCATCAACCGTATGAGCCTTTAAATTAGGCACCAATTTGAAAATAAAAAACTGAATGGGAAGTGAAAGTACAGCCAAAAACAAAAAAGGCATATTCCAGCCAAACTCGTTTGCAATACGCAAGCCAAAAGGTACTCCTATTACACTTGCCACCGAAAAAGCTGTCATTACAAAACCCATTGCTTGCCCCCTACGCTCAAAAGGAATTACATCACCAATAATAGCTAAAATTACTGCACCTAATACGCCTCCAAATAAACCAGTAAACACACGTGCAAACAATAATAAATGATAGTTTGGTGCTAATCCGCAAGCCAAGGTTCCCAATAAAAAACCTGCATATAAAAATTGTAAAAATCGTTTTCTATCAAATCTATCAATAAAAAAAGCAGTACAAAACCCCGAAAAACCTGCACTAAAAGTATAACTAGAAACAACCAAACCAAACTGTTGTGTATTTATTTCGAATATGCGCATTAGCTGTGGGCCAAGTGGCATCATAATCATAAAATCCATAATATTGGTAAAGTTTATTGCGGCTAGTGTAAGCAATAAAAGCCTTTCCTTATTTTTCATCGGTGCAAATAAAACCAATTTTATCAAACCAATTTTTACCGTATATCAAACATAAGCAAAAGTTAACTCAAAAAAATTGGCCTATATAGCCCAAACTCTGCCTACCATAGATGTTATGTATTGGCAAAAACAAAGTAAGCAGATTTTTAGCTTATTCATCATTTAATAACCACACCAAAATAGCCTAAAATAAATAACCCAATGCCATACAAGCTAATTTTTACTATGTGGTGAAACACAATTTTGAGAGGTGAAACAAAACAGTAAATCAACCACAAAAAAGCAAAGCAAACCTAAACCTTATAAAAGCAAAAAACCTCCAAGTGGTTAAACTTAAAGGTTTTAAAATATTTTGGAAAATTAATTTGTGATTCCGCTGGGATTCGAACCCAGGACCCCTACATTAAAAGTGTAATGCTCTACCAGCTGAGCTACAGAATCGACTAAAAACATTTTTTTTGTTTGAAGTGGTGCAAAAGTAAACTTTTCTTTCACATTCTTACAATTCGAATTTAAATGTTTTCAATATTTCAAGTTCGCTATTAATAATTAGTTTGTTACATCCACACATAAATTTTAAAATATCAATTTCTAATCTATTTTAGTTGCCTAATATTATATAAATGTGCTTTGCTACCTCTTCTGTGTTTAAGGCTTCTATTGTTAAAAAGGAGTTTGATGCTTCGTTTTTACATTCCGATTTTGATAATAAAATAGTTGCAGTAAATAATGATGAAGAATTACGCATGTTTCATACAAACGGATTTACACATCCTAAAATTCCTGTTATCACAAATCAATCAACCCATTTAGTGCAAGGTTTTAATTGGGGCCTAATTCCTACTTGGGTAAAAGATGCGCATACAGCGTTTGATTTGCGCAAATTAACGCTTAATGCAAAAGCCGAAACCTTGTTTGAGAAACCATCTTTTAAAGATGCTGCTAAAAACAATAGGTGTATTGTGTTGGTATCAGGTTTTTTTGAATGGAAAACTGTGGGTAAAGACAAAATACCACATTATATTTATTGTCCTAATATGCCTATAATGGCACTTGCAGGCCTATACACTACTTGGCAAAATCCATTAAACCATACCATCATTAATACGGTTACCATTATTACAACTAGTGCAAACGAATTAATGGCCGAAATTCACAATAGCAAAAAGCGTATGCCAGTTATTTTGCCTAAAAACCAAATTAATAATTGGCTTGCTATTGATTATGCGCATAAAGATGCGCATAGTTTGCTTGTGCCAATTGATACCAATACAGTGAAAGCGTATGAAATTAGCAACCTTATTACATCCCGTTCATTAAATACAAATGTACCCGAAGTGCTTATGCCATTTACTAGCCAACTTTTTTAATTTATCTAAAACCAATTAACCATTACCTAATGCAAATTGTAAAATAACGCTGATAGCATAAAAGCAAAAAACCTCCAAGTTTTTGAACTTGAAGGTTTTAGAATTTTTTAAAAACTAGTTTGTGATTCCGCTGGGATTCGAACCCAGGACCCCTACATTAAAAGTGTAATGCTCTACCAGCTGAGCTACAGAATCGGCTCCTTTTGATTTTCGAAACTAGGAATTGTTTCGTTTTTTACTTAACCAATTGTAATGGTTAAGCGGGTGCAAATATAGGCAGCCTTTTTAATTGAACAAACGAGATGCTAATTATTTTTAATATTTTCACCTTGCTCCCTTTTTATGAGGCACTTATTTTTACCCTCTTTTACATCTGCCCATATTTTAGTAGGCTAAAAGTTTAGCCAATCTATTTATTGCTCCTTGGTTTCAAGTACCACAAATGGTACAATCATTTCCTCTAAACTTATACCACCATGCTGAAAAGAGTTGGTGTACATATTTACGTGGTAATTATAATTATTGGGGTAAGCCATAAAATCACTATCAGTTGCAAACACATACCTGCTGCTTACATTTTGTTTAGGTAAAAAAGCTTCTGCAGGGTCTTTTATGGTAAACAAGTCGTTTTCGTTATAGTTTAGGTTTTTACCTTGTTTGTAGCGCAAATTTGTACTTGTGCTTCTATCGCCTACAATTTTAACTGCATTTTTTACACGTATACTTCCATGGTCGGTAGTAATTATAATTTTAGCCTTTTTACCTGCAATACGTTTTAAAGCATCAAATAATGGAGAATGCTCAAACCAACTTGCAGTAATACTGCGGTATGCAGCTTCGTCTTCGGCAAGTTCTTTCATCACATTCATTTCTGTTCTTGCATGGCTAAGCATATCTACAAAGTTGTAAACTATTACATTAAACTTATTATTAAACATATTAGGTATATCATCAACTAATCGCTTACCATTATCTAAATTAGTAATTTTAGTGTAGCTAAATTTTTCTTTATAGCCCAAACGGTTTAGTTGCACACCAAGTAATTCTTGTTCATGTAAATTTTTGCCTTCGTCTTCTTCTTCATCAACCCATAAATTAGGGTACAACTTAGCAATTTCGCTAGGTAACATACCGCTAAAAAATGCATTACGTGCGTAGTGTGTGGTAGTTGGTAAAATGGTTAAATAATTCTCGTCAGTGGTTAACCTAAAGTGCTCGTTTAATTGGCTTTGAATTACTTTCCATTGGTCGTATCTAAAATTATCAAGCATAATTAAAAACACCGGCACATCATTGCTTAACTCTGGTAAAACCTTTTGTTTAATAACGGTGTGGCTCATTACGGGCGTATTATTATCAGGCTTACGCAAAAAATTGGTGAAGTTCTTTTTTATAAACTTGGTCCATTCGCGGTTGGCTTCTGTTTTTTGCATCAGCAAAATTTCATCCATACCTGTATCGTTGCTCGATGCTAGTGCTAACTCCCAATATACTAATTTTTTATACAAATCAACCCACGAGTTATAATCACTCACATCATTTAGCTCCATGCCAATATTTCTAAACTCTTGCTGATAACTTTGGGCTGTTTTTTCACTCACCAATCTTTTGTTATCAAGTAATTTTTTAATAGATAAAAGTATTTGGTTTGAGTTAACGGGCTTAATTAAATAATCTGCAATTTTGCTACCAATAGCATCTTCCATAATGTGTTCTTCTTCGCTCTTGGTAATCATAACCACAGGCACATCTGGCAAAAGATTTTTAATGGGTATTAAAGCCTCTAGTCCGCTAATGCCAGGCATGTTTTCATCCAAAAACACAATATCGTAATGCTGTTTTTTACAAGCCTCAATGGCATCTACTCCACTTGTAACTTTATCTACAGTGTAGCCCTTGTTTGTTAAAAAAATAATGTGTGGTTTAAGTAATTCTATTTCATCATCTGCCCAAAGTATGCGGGTATTATTCATATTAAGTTTATTTTTGCTGCGTTAGTACTAAATATCAAAACGAATTAGCTGTCAAATATTGTGCAAAGCTTCATAAACAAAAAGAAAATAATAAACGACCCAGTTTATGGGTTCGTAAATATAACCTCCGAACTTATCTATGATTTAATTGAACATCCTGTATTTCAGCGGCTACGTAGAATTAAACAACTTGGGCTATCAAACCTAGTTTACCCGGGCGCATTACACACTCGTTTTCAGCATGTTATTGGAGCAATGAGCCTAACCGTGCAAGCTGTTGATGTTTTGAGAACCAAAGGTATAGATATAACCGATGAAGAGAAAGATGCAGTTTGTGCAGCAGTGTTATTACATGATATCGGACACGGGCCATTTAGTCATACATTAGAAGAAGTATTGATAAAAGATGTACACCACGAACAACTTTCGTTGGCTTTTATGATGATGCTTAATGAGGAGTTTAATGGAAAGTTGGGCATGTGTATTCAAATATTTACCAATCAATACCACAAAAAGTTTTTACACCAATTGGTAAGTAGCCAATTGGATATGGATAGGCTTGATTATTTGCGCAGAGATAGTTTTTATACAGGTGTACAAGAAGGTGTAATTGGCCACGACCGTATAATTAATATGCTTAATGTGTACCAAGACGAGTTGGTAATTGACGAAAAAGGCGTGTACAGTATCGAGAAATTTTTAATTGCCCGCAGGTTAATGTATTGGCAGGTTTGTTTACACAAAACAGTAATTGCAGCTGAAAATTTATTAATAAAAGCCATGCAACGTGCCAGTTATTTGGCACAAAACGGGGTTGATTTATTTGCTTCGCCCGATTTTAAATACTTTTTGTATGAAAAACCAGGTGCACAACAATTGTTGCACAACCCTGAAGTTTTAATGCGTTACAGTAGGCTTGATGATAATGACATTTTTTTATCGATTAAAGTTTGGTGCAATCATTCCGATAAAATTTTGAGCGACCTATGTGTACAATTACGCGATAGACATTTGCCACGCATAGAGTTGCAAAATGAAGTACCATTTAGCCAAGAAAAAGTGGATGCAATAAAAACAAAAGTTGCACAAAAATACAACATAAGCTACGCAGATACTGATTATTATGTATTTTCTGATAGTGTTACAAATAAGGCATACAGCCCCGAAGGTTTTAACATAAAAGTACTGTATAAAAATGGAACCACAGCCGATATTACAACTGCATCAGATCAGTACAATATATCGGCCTTGGCAAAGTCGGTTACCAAATACTTTTTGTGTTACCCAAAAAATATTTAAATTGCCGAGCTATAACTAGATTTAGCTACTTAAAAAATTAATGCAAATATCAGTAAAGGAACTTAGCAAACTGCTACAAGGCGAGGTTATTGGAGATGAAAATGCACTGCTAAATACAGTTGCAAAAATCGAAGAAGGCACAGCCGGGGCATTATCGTTTTTAGCTAATCCTAAATACGAGCCACATATATACACCACCCAAAGTACTGCGGTGTTGGTAAATCGCTCGTTTAATCCTTCTGCTAAAATTACCACTACATTAATTAAGGTTGATGATGCCTATCAGGCATTTACCTACTTACTAGAGCAATTTGCAGGCATAGGAAAAGGTGCAGCTGGTATTGATAAATCTGCTGTAGTTTCGCCAACCGCAAAGGTTGCCACAAGTACTTTTATTGGCGCATTAACTTATATTAGTGATGAGGTGATAATTGGCGAAAACTGCCAAATACATCCGCAAGTTTATATTGGCGCAGGAGTTAAAATTGGTAATAATGTAACTTTATACCCAGGCGTTAAAATTTATCATTTATGTACCATTGGCGATAATTGCATTATACATGCAGGCACTGTTATTGGTAGCGATGGTTTTGGTTTTGCGCCTTTGGCCGATAGAAGCTATAAAAAAATTCCTCAAACGGGTAATGTAATTATTGAAGCCGATGTAGAAATTGGTGCAAATTGCACCATCGATAGGGCCACAATGGGAAGTACAATTATACGTAATGGTGTTAAAATAGATAATTTAGTGCAAGTTGCGCATAATGTAGAAGTTGGTGCACATACCGTTATCGCTTCGCAATCGGGCATATCTGGCAGTACTAAAATTGGCAAATACTGTGTAATTGGCGGCCAAGTTGGTTTTGCTGGTCATTTAGTAATTGCAGATGGAAGTCAGTTTGGTGCACAAAGCGGAGTAGGCGGAAACATAGTTCAAGAAAATGGCAGATGGTTTGGAAGCCCAGTAATAGAATTACGCCAAGCGCTTAAGGCGGGTGTAGTATATCGC
>JAGPCI010000323.1 GCA_018058165.1 Bacteroidia bacterium | reverse complement strand
CTAGTTTTTGTTTTAACTCGGCAATTAATGATTTTTCTCCTCTTGCTAGAATCTTCATGTGTAAGTTGTTAAATTTGAAACAAAAGTAACAACAAACTGATATGGAAAAAAAAATAATTAAAAGCGATAATTCTCCTGCGCCAATTGGCCCTTACAGCCCAGCAGTATTAGTAGGCAACACCATTTACACAAGCGGGCAAGTTGCAAAAGATGCTATAACAGGTGAAATGATTCAGCATGATATTACCGCAGAAACTAAAAAAGTAATGGAAAATGTATTGGCAATTTTACAGGCAGCCGATATGGATTTTAGCCACGTAGTTAAAACAACTATTTATTGTATTGATTTAGGAAACTTTGCAGCAATAAACGAAGCTTACGGAAGTTTTTTTACAAATAATTATCCGGCACGCGAAACTGTTCAGGTATCTAAACTACCACTAAATGCTAATGTAGAAATTAGTGTAGTAGCGGTTAAGTAAAAGGCGTAACTGATTTATTTTTGGTGGATTAGTTAATTGCTAATCCATAATAACAAAACTTGGAGATACCAATAAAATAAGGCCAAAAATGGTATTTTAACCAAAAAATCGCACACAAAACACTTTTACAATAGTTTTATATAAACAGTTAAAAAAAAATTACGAAGATTTAATACGTTGATTTTATTAAACTTATTTTAACATTAGTTTTTTTGTAACAACATTAATTAAAGTTGATTGTATTTATAGCAACAATTTAATTTAATGATATGAAAAACAAATTACTAAGCTTGATTGCAATATTGGTAACCTCAATAGGTACCAATGCTCAAACGGCCAGGGTTATGGCTATTCATAATTCTGCAGACCCAACAGTAGATACTGTTGATGTATGGATTGTAACACCAATTGGCTCGTCAAAGTTGGTAGACAACTTAGCATTTAGGCAATCAACAGGATTTGTTGATGCGCCAGCAGGAGTAGACATTAGACTAGCTTTTGGCTTAAAAAACAGTGCTGCAATTACGGATACTTTAGTAGGATTTGGTTTTAACCTAACAGTAAATCAAACCTATGTATTATTGGCACAAGGTAATGTTGGACCTGGCTTTAACCCTCAAAGAGATTTTAAGTTGCATGTGGTAGCTCCAGCTTTTGAGCGCAACACCAATGGGGGCGACTCAACAACAGCAGTAATTGTTCATGGATCGGCAGATGCACCTAATGTAGATGTGGCCATTAGAAAAGGTAATGATGAAGTTGCGCTTATTGAAAATTTAGCTTATGATGCTAATACAGGATATGTTAAATTAGCCGAAAATGACTATTTTGTGGATGTAATGCCCACTGGAATGCCAGCTGGAAGTTTAATAACTTTTGCAGCACCGCTTAAAGCTTTAAATATAGGAGATAGCGCGTTAGTTATTTTCGCATCTGGATACTTAAATCCTGCTATCAATAATAACGGCAAAGATTTTGGTTTATATGTGGCTTTATCTAACGGTACAGTTCTACCATTGCCCGCAGTTTCTACATTTAGGTTACAAGCTTTTCATAACTGTGCAGACCCAGTTGCAGATACGGTAGATGTTTGGTTGATAAACAGAACAACTAATACAAATACTCGTTTAGTTCCAAATTTTATATTTAGAAAAGCTACTCCATTTATTGATGCTCCAGCTAATCAAAATATTGCCATTGGAGTTACATTACCAGGAGCAACAATTGCCGATACAGTTTATGTAGAAAACATTGGCGGTGTGCCAGGAGGTGTTACTGTGATTGCCGTAGCTAGTGGTGTGTTAGATACATCAAATTTTGAAGCAAATCCATCAAGTAACTTAATTAATTTTGAAATTTTTGGACTTAACGGACTGGAAAGATCACCAGAGTTAGGGAAAGTAGCACTACAAGTATTTCACGGAGCAACAGATGCTCCCGCAGTTGATATAAATGCAAGAGGGGTTGGTACACTATTTGGAAACTTACAGTATGGCGAATCGGGTATGGATTATTTAACTGTAGCACCGCAAGCATACACAATTGATATTGTAGCAGCAGGAAGTAGTTCGATAGTGGCATCTTACACTGCACCTCTGCAAAACTTTACAGATAGCGCCTTAGTAGTTTTCGCATCAGGTTATTTATCGCCCAACATGCCAGTTGGTAAGGACCAAGGAAAACCATTTGCATTAATAGCAGTAACACCAAGTGGTGCAACAATTGAGTTACCTATGTTTACTGGCGTTAATAAAATTGTTGGACTACCAGAAGGCATTTCGATTTATCCAAACCCAGCCGAAGGTCAACTTAACATTGATATAAAATCATCAGTGAATAACAACTATAAAATTACTATAACCGATTTAAATGGTAGAACTTTATTAGCTAAACCATTATCAAGCATTGTTGATGATGATAATGGATTAATTAACTTAAATGGATTTGCAAAAGGAATGTACTTTATACATTTTAGTAATAACGAAGGCACAACTGTAAATAAGTTTATTGTTAAATAAGTTAGCTTTTTATAAATTAAATAAGGCCAATTTTCTTTCAGAAAATTGGCCTTATTTTTAACTAGTAAGCACCTAATAGCCATTAAGTTTAAACCACTTTAACGCTTTTTATAAATAGGCACATTGCTGCATGCTTCGCCATACATTAGGCTTTTAACTACTGGCAAAAGCTTGTTGGTAATTTCTACATAAGCACTTACCGGAACTGGCACATCACTGCAACCTTTTATAATTACACGCAAATCTCTATAATCTTCAGGGCTAATTTTTTGCAAAGCATCTTGGTATAAAACTGTATTTAAAGTATCAATTGAACCAAACACATACCTATTTGCAAATGGTTGAATATTTACTGCCAATAACATGTAAGCCCAAGTTGGTACAATAGCATCTGCGCTACAAAAAAATGCAACAT
>JAGPCI010000071.1 GCA_018058165.1 Bacteroidia bacterium | reverse complement strand
TGGTGTAAAAAAACGAGTATCACGTAATTTTGTAGTTGGTATAGAAGCTGGGTTAAGAATTACTTTCACTGATTATTTAGATGATGTAGGAGGCAAATACGCATCATCAAGTGTGGTAGCACGTGCATACGGACCAACAGCTGGAAGTTTAGCAAACAGAACAGGAGAAGTTGAAACACAATACCCAAATGTGCCAGTTGCTAAAGAAGGCGATTTGCGCACAACATCAGGATTATTGTTTGGTACAGATATGTATTTTATGGCTGGATTTAGCATTTCTTATATTTTTCAGAATCCCGGTATACAATGTCCGCGACTTTAAGCGTTATAATAGCTAGTGAATTTTAGATATGTAATTGTACTATTCGTTTTAACAAATACCCAACTACTTGCACAAAAGGTAGAGTTAGGTGTACATGCTGGATTGGCAAACTATACTGGCGATGTAGCACAAAATATTGTACTTGGCGAAACTAATTTTAGTGCAGGGGCATTTGCCAGATATAATGTAAACCATACTTGGGCTATTACTGGCATTATTACCCAGCTTAAAATTAGTGGTAGCGACCAAAACTTTGATTATAACCGCGCCCGCAACATCACTTTTCAAACAAACATTACCGATTTTTCTGGATTAGTAGAGTTTAATTACTTTAAATATGGACCAGGCGTAACCGATAAGCACTTTACACCTTATGTATACTGGGGCTTAGGAGTTGCCTTTTTTAATCCTAAAGGGTTATATAAAAGCAGGTGGTACGATTTAAAAGAATTAAGAACTGAAGGGGTAGCATATAGTGGAGTAACAGCGGTAATGCCATTAGGAATAGGTGTTAAGTGGATGCCAAATAAAAATATGAGTTTAGAGTGTAGCTTTGGTTTTAGAAAAACTTACACCGATTATTTAGATGACGTGAGCAATAAATACATCGATCCAACAAAACAACTAAACGAAAGAGGGCAAATAGCCGCAACCCTTGCAGATCCTTCTATTTTACTAAACGAAGGTTATTATTCTAACAAAGAAGGATACCAAAGAGGTAACCCTGATTTTAATGATTTTTACTTTATTGGTAACGTTAGTGTAACATATCGCATATTTACTCGTATTAAGTGTTCAAGATTTTATTAAATTCGCTACCTTATATTTTTTAGACCAAAAATGAGCCTCAAAAGTAAGATTGACGAACAAAAATTGCCTCAACACGTAGCCGTTATAATGGATGGTAACGGTCGTTGGGCGAAAGAAAAAGGCAAGTTCCGTATTTTTGGGCATCAAAATGGTGTAAAATCTGTGCGCGAAACCTCTGAAGCTGCTGCCGAATTAGGCATTAAATATTTAACCCTTTACGCTTTTTCTACCGAAAACTGGAACAGACCACAACTTGAAGTGATTGCTTTGATGGAACTTTTGGTATCAACCATTCGTAAAGAAACCAATACCCTAATGAAAAATAACATTAGGCTGCACGCTATAGGCAATATGGAAGATTTACCAACAAAATGTTTTAAAGAGCTTAATGCTGCAATAGAAGAAACAAAAAACAATTCCAGAATGACCTTGATTTTGGCCCTTAGTTATAGTGCCAAGTGGGATATAACCAATGCTGTTAAAACCATTGCAAAAAAAGTTGAAAGTGGAAGTTTATTGCCAAATGATATTACCGACAAAACCATTGACGAACATTTATCAACCCGAGGAATTCCTAACCCTGAATTAATGATTAGAACTAGTGGCGAGCACCGTATAAGTAACTTTTTACTTTGGGAACTTGCCTATAGCGAATTTTATTTTACAAATACACTTTGGCCAGATTTTAACAGAGAAAGTCTGTACGAAGCCATTCTTGATTATCAACAAAGAGAAAGACGCTTTGGAAAAACAAGCGAACAATTAGCCATATAATGAAAGTAACAAAACATATATACATTTTTGTATGGTGCCTATTTTTTGCATTTATAGCCAATGCACAAGATACAACAGAAACAACTGCGCCCAAGTCGAACATGGGTTATATTGATTATAGTTTCCCAAAAACATACGAAATTTCTGGTGTATTAATTACAGGTACCGAATATTACGACAAGAGCGTATTACAAGTATTATCAGGCCTAGGCATTGGCCAAAAAATTAAAATACCCGGGGATGATATTACCCGAGCCATCACTAATTTATGGAAACAGAAATTATTTGATGATGTTAAAATTAGTATTCTAGATATTACGGATGATAAGGTATCGTTGGAGGTTTATGTGCGCGAAAAACCAAGGCTATCAACATTTGCCATTAAGGGATTACGCAAAAGTAAGGCAACCACATTACGTGATGAATTAACCATTAAATCGGGACAAATAATTACCGACCAAATGTTTAATGTAACAAGAAATCAAATAAAGAAATTTTTTACAGATAAGGGCTTTTTAGATGCTACAGCTACTTTTGAAGTATTACCTGACGACCCGAAAAAAAACACCTCTAAACTTAGAATAACAGTAAACCAAGGTGAAAAAGTAAAGATACACCGAATTAATTTTGTTGGTAACACAACTGTTCCGTCAAAAAAACTTCGTAAAACGCTTAAAAAAACCAAAGAGAGCAGGCGTTTCTTGGCTAAATCAAGATTTATTGAAAGTGAATATGAAGCCGATAAACTAAAAATTATTGATAAGTATTTAACTTTAGGTTACCGTGATATTCAAATTGTAGATGACAGCGTTTATCGTTACGACCAAAAATCATTAAACATTGACATTAAAATAAATGAAGGTTCAAAATATCACTATCGTGATATAAAATTTATTGGCAACACTAAATATACTAGCCAACAACTGCATGATATTTTAAAAATTAATAAAGGAGACGTATACAATCAATCTTTATTAGACTCTCGCCTAAATATGAGTCAAACTGAGTTAGATATTAGTACACTTTACATGGATGATGGTTACCTGTTTTTTAGGATTGAACCTGTTGAAGTATTAGTTGAAAACGATTCAATTGACTTAGAGTTACGCATGAGCGAAGGCCCACAAGCTAGAATTAACAAAGTAACTGTTGTAGGAAATACTAAAACTAGCGACCATGTAATATTACGTGAGTTAAGAACAAAACCAGGCCAGTTATTTAGCAGAAGTGATATTACGCGTAGTTTGCGCGAATTAGCCACAGTAGGATACTTTAATCCTGAGGCATTAAACGTAAACCCAGTGCCGCATCCAGAAAACGGAACAGTAGATATTGAATATAAAGTAGAAGAAAGACCAAACGATCAGATAGAATTATCCGCTGGTTGGGGTATGTACAGTATTGTTGGTACACTTGGTTTAACATTAAACAATTTCTCTACCAAAAAAATGTTTGATCCCAAAGCCTGGTCGCCTGTACCTAGTGGCGATGGACAAAGATTAAGTTTACGTGCACAAAGTAATGGTACTTTTTTTCAATCATACAGCGCTTCGTTTACCGAGCCTTGGTTAGGTGGTAAAAAACCTATTGCTTTAACTGTTTCAATATTTCACTCCGTGCAAAGTAATGGCTATAGTAAAGGCGAAGCCCTTAGATCTGCATTGTTTACTACAGGCGCTAGTGTGGGAATTGCAAAGCGACTAAAATGGCCTGATGATTATTTTATTGCACAATACTCTTTAAACATGCAGCGCTACAATAACATGTATGATATTTATGGTAAGAGTTACATAGCTAGCGTACCTGAGGGTATTTCAAATAGTTTTAGTTTTAAATATGCCATTTCTCGTAATTCAACTAACCAAACCATATACCCAAGCAGTGGTTCTAATATTTCATTATCAGTACAAGCTACACCGCCTTACTCATTATTTAATGGTGTAGATTATAATACTATTGACGCGAGCAAAAGATATCGGTTATTAGAGTTTCATAAATGGAAATTTGATGCAACTTATTTTACTACTGTAGTTGGTAAATTGGTAATTATGACCCGTGCAAACTTTGGTTTTATTGGATCATATAATCCTGCTGTTGGAATGACACCATTTGAACGTTTTTGGGTTGGTGGCGCTGGTTTAATGGGCTTTAACCTAGATGGAAGAGAGCTTATTGCTTTACGCGGATATCAAGACAACTCCTTAACCCCAATTAGAACAGACAGGTACACAACAAGCTTAGGCACAATTGAACAGCAAGTTAGAGAAGGAGGAACTATTTATAACCGCTATACCTTTGAGCTACGTTACCCAATATCTTTAAATCCGCAAGCAACTGTGTTTCCATTGTTATTTGCTGAGGCAGGTGGCGCTTGGTTACAGTTTAAAGATTTTAATCCTTTCCAGGTATATAGGTCGGTTGGTGCTGGTGTGCGTATATTTTTACCAATGTTTGGTATGATTGGCCTAGACTATGGATATGGGTTTGATGTGGTGAATGGTTCGGTTGATGGGCAATACAACCGTGGTAACTTCCACTTCTTAATAGGACAACAATTCTAAACGGTTTAATAAATAAAACATGATGAAAAAGATTTTTTTATTGATTTTACTTGCTGGCACTGCTTTTGCAAGTACCCATGCGCAACGATTTGGTTATGTTGATACAGAATATATATTAGACATGTTACCAGAGTATCGTTCGGCTCAAAAACAATTAGAACTTATTTCTTCTGATTGGGAAAAAGAAATAGAAAAAAAACAAATAGTAATAGATAAAATGCACCGAGATTTTAATGCGGAGCAGGTTTTACTAACCGAAGAAATGCGTAAAAAACGTGATCAAGAAATAAAAGACAAGGAAAAAGAATTACGCGAATACCGCACACAGAAATTTGGTTATGAAGGTGAATTATTTAAAAAAAGACAAGAACTAATTAAACCAATACAAGATAAAATATTTGAAGCCGTACAAAAAGTTGCAAAACAATCTGCTTTAGACTTTATATTTGCCAAGGGAGGAGACATGATAATGCTTTACTCTAACGCCAAGTATGATAAAAGTGATGAGGTTTTAACCGAACTAGGTGTGGCAATTACAAAAAACAAAGACAATCAGCAAAAATAAGACAAGAAAAATACCATGAAAAAAACAATTATTACATTGGCTATTGCAATAGCTACATTTTTTGGCGCTACACAAGCCAATGCACAAAACAAATTTGCTTACATCGATTTTCAAGAATTAATGCGCATGATGCCTGAATACAAAAAGGCTACAACAGATATGGAAGCATTTAGCAAAGATTTGCAAGATGAATTGAAAAAGATGAGTACCGAATTTGAAACAAAATTAGCTGCTTATCAAAAAAACCAAGCTACAATGGGTGAAGCAATAAGAGATTTGCGTGAAAAAGAATTACGTGATATGCAAACTCGTATTCAAGAGTTTCAAGAAAGTGCTCAAGAAAACGCTAGAACTAAAGAACAAGAATTATTAAAACCAATTATCGAAAAAGCTAAAGCAACCATTAGTGCAGTAGCAAAAGAAGGTAATTACACCTATGTTTTTGATAGCAGCCCAGGTACACCATTATTATACAAGCCAGATGGTGATAACATTATGAATGCTGTTAAAAAGAAATTAGGCATCATATAATTTTAAAAACATTATTAATTAAAAATCCTGTAGTAATTTATTTGCTACCGGATTTTTTTTTGAGTTTTTCTATTTATAACGTACCCGAGCTGTTTATCATTTTCCTCAAAAAGCTTACTAAAAATCTTGTACTATTGCTAACATAACAAATCAAGTATGAAGGCAATATATTCTACCCTATCAAGTATTTTTTCGATTACGGCAATTATAATGCACATTTGGACAGCTTATATTGCATTTACCGTTGGTGGATTGATAGCAGGAATTGTCTCTTTGTTTTTACCAGTAATTGCCGAAATATATTGGGTTTATAAAATGATGGGGCACAATAGCACATATGTAACACTTGCTATTGTTCATTTAATATTGGCAATACCATTTTGGTTATTTGGGCGCAATAAGTAAAAAGGTTCTATTAAATCATTGGTGTGTTTAATTTATCTGTATATACGTTGGCTTACCAGTAGTTTTTATAACCAATTAGTATTCTGTCATTTTTAAATATTTTCTGTAAACTGTGTTAAGGCTTAATAAGAATGAAATTGTTATATTTTAAAAATCATTTAAAATAAAAAATTCTCTCCTTTTGGGTTGCCACCCAAGCCTGCGTCACTTTTTTCTTGATAAAAAAGTAACCAAAAAATCAAGGCTTACGACAATTTTACTACAATCTACTGAGCATGTTTTTTGCCACGCAATCCAAGCCACTGCGTTTCAGGATTGCTTTCAATGGCCACTCCACAAACATCCTCATTGATTGTTAAGTAAAATTCTCAGAGGCCGATAGAGTCATTCAAGCTTTGGTTTACAACAAAAGTAAAACGACTCTAGAAACACCCGCATTTATTAGAAACTGGTATGCTTGCGGATATACAGTTAATTTACATCTCCTCTTAAAGATCTAAATCTTTTCCTTACTTCATTTAAAAAGAAACTAGCTGGATATTTCTCAATAAATAGCTCATACTTTTTTCGTGCTTCTTCTTTATTGTTAAGCTTACTTTCGTATATATCGGCAATATAATACAACGCATTGTCGCCTAAAATATCGCTTCCATGCTCTTTAAATACAATATCAAAATAGGTAATTGCTTGGTTGTAGTCTTTTTGTTTTAAAGCAATCTCAGCACGTTTGTACATTACATCATCTGTTAAATCATGTTTTGGGTATATTTTTTCAATACTATCTAAAACCCTTGTAGCATCACTTAACCTATTCTGAAAAAAGTATAAATCAGCGCGGGCAAACCAACGCATTGGTTCATCATTACTATCTATGGTATTATCTTGTATTTGCAAACTAAGTTCTATGGCGTTATTGGCAATTAATTGTGTTGTGGCTGTTTTTAATACATCAAGTTGCGCCCGGGCCCAATCAAATTCGCCCAAATAATAACTTAGTTTTGCATTTCTAAATTTTGCTTCTTGCCCTAACGGGTCTTCCAAAAACTCCTTATCAACTTGGCCATATAATAACATTGCCTCCCACTCTTCGCCTTTTAAAACATAAATATCACCAAGGTCTAATTTACACTCAGCCCTAAATCGGTTATCAAGCCTAGGCATATTTATTAACTCATTGTAATTACCTATTGCATCTTGATATTTAAATAAATAATACGCTTGTAAATTGGCCAACTCGCGTATACTTTGTGCGGTAAACGGGTATCGCCCAAATTCTTTTAAAAAATTATTGTATTCGGTTTCAAGTATTGTTAAATCGAGGGTAGTGTAATTGCCACTATAAAATATTTTTTGGTTGCGGGCACGTAACACACCTAATTTTGCTTTAATATAATTTGGGTTATCGCTGCCCATTAATAACACTTCCTGATATGCTTTATCGGCTGCATCATACTTCTGATTAGCCAAAGCCAAATCAGCTAATTGTAAAATACGCTGCCCTTGCATGCGGTTCCGCTTATCAATAGCACGGGTTTGTATAAGTGCATTATCAAAATCTTTACGTTGTACAAATAACCAAACCAACATTTCGGTGTATAACTCGTTACTCGGAAAATCTTTCGACTTTTTAAATAAAGTCTGTTTTAACAATTCAAAATCTGCATCATTATCTAAATATAATTGTAAGTAACCCTGTACATCACTAATAATTTGTGGGTTTTGATTTATTTCTGATAAATACTCTTGCAGCATTAATCCAGTTTCTTTTTTATCTGCATAAAGTTGGGCCAATTCTATGCAATATAAATTGGGGTTATTGCCATTTAATTTACGCGATTTTAAATACGTAGTTAATGCATAATCTATCTTGTTACGTTTTTTAAATGCATTGGCAGTTTGCAAAGTGTTATCGTAACTTGCATTCAGTTTATTTACAATATTGTCGTAGGTTTTTTTGGCCTTATCAACTTGGTTTGATTTTTCTTGAATATAACCCAAATCAACAGCATAATAGGCGCTTAGCGGCTCTTTACGTTGTTGTTTTTTAACAAACTTTTCAGCCTCATCGTAATTGTTTAATTTAAAGTAGCAGGTCAATAAATTATCGTACAAATAAGTTGATTTGTTGCCTTTGTTAAATAGCCTTTCATAAACTTCGGCAGCTTTATCAAACTCATTATTACTCATATATTGCGCAGCCAATTGTTCATCCTGTTGTTGCGCAATTGCACCTACAGATAAACACAAAAATAAAATGATAAAATACTTATACATGTTGCACGAAAATATACAAACCCTTGATGTTTGTTAATAATCAACGAAAATAGTGCTAAATATTTTACATTACTTTTGAAACCACTAATTAAATCAATCAGTTGAACCCGATTAAAAAACTTGCATCACAAACGGCTATTTATGGTTTAAGCCAAATAGTTGGTCGATTTGTTAATTATTTGCTTGTGCCTTTGCATACAGCTTTGTTTGATACTGCTGAGTTTGGCGTAAATGCATTGATGTACTCGTATGTGGCATTTTTTAATGTGTTACTAACTTATGGAATGGAAACCGCATTCTTTAGGTTTTCTCAAAAACAAGATAACCCAGCTAAGGTATACAGCACAGCATTAACATCAATTATTAGTACATCCCTGTTTTTTGGAATGTTGTTTGGTGTGTTTTCAAAAGAAGTAGCATCCGTTATTAATATCCCCGATCATCCAGAGTATGTAATTTATTTTGCAGCAATTATTGCACTAGATGCAATTAGCTCTATTCCGTTTGCATACCTGCGTCAACAAAACAGACCTATAAAATTTGCTATCGTTAAAAACATTAGCATATTTACCAATATCTTATTAAACCTATACTTTTTAATGCTTTGCCCATACGTATATAAAGAGTATGGAACACTATTACCACTTTATAATGGCAGTTTAAATATTGGTTATATTTTTATTGCCAATTTAATTGCAAGCATCATTACCATACCATTATTATTTAAAGAAATAATGGCCATAAAAAACGCATCATTCGAACGTAAGTTATTGCGTGAAATGTTGATTTATGGATTACCGCTAATGGTAGTAGGTTTTGCAGGGATGATAAATGAAACCCTCGACAGGATTATCATTTCATATGTTTATACAGATGTACAAGAAGGGTTAAGTGCAACAGGTATTTATGGTGCAAATTACAAGCTATCAATATTAATGGCCTTGTTTATACAAGCATTTAGATACGCGGCAGAGCCCTTCTTTTTTAGCCATGCAAAAGACAGCGACAAACTGCAAATTTATGCCACCGTAATGAACTATTTTACATTGGTTTGTTTGGCATTATTCTTAACCGTTACCTTATACATTGATGTGTTTAAACACTTTTTAAATAGCAGGTATTGGGAAGGTTTACATATAGTTCCCATATTGTTACTGGCCAATATGTTTTTGGGCATGTACTATAATGTTTCTATTTGGTATAAACTAAGCGATAACACCAATAAAGGCGCATTAATATCTATATCTGGCGCGGTAATAACTTTATTGGCCAATTTTATTTTAGTTCCCATTATGGGATACACTGGCAGTGCTTGGGCCACATTTATTTGTTATATAAGTATGCTTATTATTTGTTACTTGGTTGGTGCTAAGTATTATCCAATTCCTTACCAAGTTGGCCGCCTTTTGGCCTATGTTGGTTTTGCTTTGGTATTGTATTTTTTAGCCAATAATTTACCATTTGTAGGTGCCACCAAGTATGTTGTAAATGGGTTGATGTTGGTGTTATTTGCAGGTACAACTTTTGTTGCTGAAAGGAAAAATCAAGCTGGTTTTATAGTTTAAAATTGGCAGCAATTTAGTTGTTTTATTACCCAAAAAGCATAAATGCATTTAACACATACACCTATAAATTTTTAACTCAATTTATCTTAATATTGCTCATGGTTTTTATTCTTTGTATTGATACCGCTACCGAAATTTGCTCTGTTGCCTTGTTTAAGGATAATAACCTAATTGCTATAAACGAAATAACGGAGGGAAATAAACATGCATCTGAACTTACCACGCTTATTAATAAAACAATTAACGATGGTGGTGTTACTTTACAACAGCTTAGTGCTATTTGTGTAAGTAAAGGACCTGGTTCATATACAGGTTTGCGCGTTGGCGTTTCTACGGCTAAGGGTGTGTGTTTTGGATTAAATATTCCTTTAATCGCCATTAATAC
>JAGPCI010000322.1 GCA_018058165.1 Bacteroidia bacterium | reverse complement strand
CTGTAACCTCTGGTATTAATTTATCGCTTGGCAAACTATTAATAAAATAGGCTGCTACTTTTTGCGAGTTTACCATTTTGCCTTTAGCATAACCTGGGTGTGCGCTAATTCCATTAAAGGTAACAATACATGCATCTGCACTAAAGTTTTCGCCTTCTAAATGTCCTCTTTCGCCACCATCAAGTGTGTATCCAAAATCGGCATTTAGTTTTTTCATATCAGCTTTATCTACACCACGGCCAATTTCTTCATCGGGGGTAAACAATATTCTAATATCGCCATGTTTAATGGTTGGGTTTTCTTGTAATACTTGTGCAAGGTTCATTATAATTGCAACACCTGCTTTATCATCAGCCCCCAGTAAGGTTTTTCCGCTTGCCGTTATTATATCATCACCAATGCGCTCATTTAAATATGGATGATTGTTTTTGCTTAAAACTTGTGTGTTATCATCAGGTAAAGTAATGTCGTTTCCATCCCAGTTTTTATGCAAAATTGGTTTTACATCTGTACCACTACAATCTGGCGCTGTATCTACATGGCTGCAAAAACAAACCGTAGCAACTTTTTTATCTATATTAGATTTTACGGTGGCATACACATATCCGTGTTCGTCCATCTCGGCATCGGTAATGCCAATTTGGTGCAACTCTTCAACCAATAGTTTACTTAAGTTTTTTTGTTTTAATGATGATGGGGTAGTTTCAGAATTTGGATCTGCTTCTGTGTCTATTTTTACATAGCGCATTAAACGCTCAGCAACGGTGTAATTCATGTGTGTATATTTTTAAAATGTAAACAATGTATTTAATTAATTCGTGTAATTTCTATCGCCAAAAATACTACTTCCAACCCTAACTAGGTTACTACCGTGATTAACGGCAATATCATAATCGCTGCTCATGCCCATGCTTAATGTAGTAAAGTGTGCCAAATTTAAAGCAGGATATTGGCTAATATTTTGTTTTATGGTATTAAAAAGTGCGTGTAAAGTATCAAACTCTTGGGCAATTTGTTTTTTATCATCGGTATTTGTTGCCATTCCCATCAACCCACAAATGCAAATATTTGTAAAGTTATGGGTGTGTGCTGCTTCAATAATTTCGTAAACTTCGGCTTGGTTTAAACCAAATTTCGTGTCTTCGTTTGCAATGTACACTTGCAGCAAAACATTAATTATTCGGTTGTTTTTAATGCCTTCTTTATTAATTACTTCAAGCAGTTTAAAGCTATCTACAGCATGTATTAAATGCACAAACGGAGCTATGTATTTTACTTTGTTTGATTGCAGGTGACCAATTAAATGCCATTCAGTATCGCTGGGCATTAAAGGTTGTTTGGTAACCAACTCTTGCACCTTGTTTTCGCCAAATGCACGTTGCCCAGCAGCATAAGCTTCTTGCAGCATTTCTATGGGTTTTGTTTTGCTAACCGCAATTAGTTTTACATGGTTAGGTAATTGTTCCCTTATTTTTTCAATATTTGCAGCTATCATATTATAAAAATTCTACATGCAAAAGTATATTTTCATTGCAATTTGTGTAGTAATGTTTTCGAGTTGCGGAAATAATACTAAAAACGAAATGCCAGTCAACTTGTTATCTCAACAACAAATGGAAGCTGTTTTATACGATATGCACTTGGCCGAAGGTTTATTATCGGTTGAGCCAAGTAGTGCCGACTCTACCGCAAGAAGGGCTTTGGGATTGTATGATTTAATTTATAAAAAGCATCAAACCAACAAACAACAGTTTAAAGAAAGTTATATGTATTACACCAATAACCCTAAGTTGTTGGATAGTGTGTACACCCGAATTATAGAGCGATTAAGTTTACAAGAAAGTATTTTAAAGAAATAATGCCTTACCCAAATCATATTGAACAAAAATTAGAGTTTGACCAAATTAGGCAGCTACTAATAAATAAATGTATTAGCGAAGTTGGTATTGAGTATGTTGGTAAAATGCGTTTTGCCAATAGGTTTGATATTGTTGAAAAAATGCTGTTTCAAACACACGAGTTTAAACGTATTTTAATTGAGGATAATCCTTTTCCGGCCGAGCATTATTATAATATTCAACCATTTTTACGCAGAGCAGCCATTGCCGGAACTTTTTTAATTGAAGAAGAGTTACAGCAAATTAAATTGTTGATGATAACCTTTGCTTCTATTTGCAAATATTTTGAAGATAGAAACGATAAATACCCACATGCAGCAACATTATTTGCAGGTATTGTGTACAATCAGCAAGTGGTAAAATATATTGATCGTATTTTAGATAACGAAGGCTTATTAAAACCAAATGCATCGCCCGAACTATCAAAAATTACAGGTAAAATACAAGAGCGCGAAAAAGAAGTGCGTAAACGTATGAACCAAATTTTTGAAAAAGCACAAGCGCAAGGTTGGCTTGCCAATAGCGGAATTACGTTGCGTGATGGCCGACTTGTTTTACCTGTTTTGGCTGAGTTTAAAAGGCAAATTTCTGGTTTGGTGCATGATGAATCGGCAACAGGACAAACGGTGTATTTAGAGCCTGCCGAGATTTTTGAAACCAATAATATTATTCGCGAATTACAGTTGCAATACAAGCGCGAACGCGAACGTATTTTATTGGAAGTAACAGATAAATTACGCCCCATTTTGCCCGAGCTTGAAAAGTACCTGCAACGCATGGGAATTATTGATTTTATTAGGGCTAAGGCTTTAGTAGCAATTGATATTGATGCAGATATGCCCATGTTAAATAAACATGTTGTGGTGCAACTGGTTGATGCTTTTCATCCGTTGTTAAAACTTAGTCACCAAAAACAAAATTTACCCGTAATACCATTAAGTTTAAATTTAAATAAAGACAGTAGAATATTGGTGATTTCGGGCCCAAATGCCGGTGGTAAATCAGTAGCTTTAAAAACCATAGGGTTGGTGCAATACATGCT
>JAGPCI010000321.1 GCA_018058165.1 Bacteroidia bacterium | reverse complement strand
CGCTTATGTAATTTCCTTTAAGCATAGAGCTTGCGCCTACACTAAACATAGATAATGCAGTTTTGCCTTGCACTTTAATATCCTTGCGAACACTTGGTTGAGTGTAACCCATATCAGCCAACTCAATTACACGTTGTTTGGCATCAGCAATTTGTCTGTTTTGGTTGATGCTAATTCTATCGTGGGATCTAAATATTCCCATTTCAAAAGCTTCAGTAGCCGATGTAGCCACTTTTGCCATTGCAATATTCATGTATGCGTTTTGAAGTGTATTTAATTCGATATCACCTTTCTGATAATGATCGCTTGCTCGCAATGTAAGCTCTTTTGTACCACCACCTGCAGGTATCAAACCAACACCCATTTCAACCAAACCAATATATGTTTCGGCAGCAGCTTGCACTGCATCAGCATGTAAGTTAACTTCGCATCCACCACCTAAACTTAATCCGTGGGGCGCAGTAACAACAGGGATTGACGAATATCGAACACGCATCATTGTTTTTTGAAAAGTTCGCACCATTAAATCAATTTCATCATACTCTTGGTCGATGGCAAACATTAACAGCAATGCTAAGTTTGCACCTGCACTAAAATTTGCACCATTATTACCAATAACTAAACCTCTATAATCTTGCTCAGCAATTTCTATCGACTTGTTAATGGCTTGTACAATTTCGCTGCCCATCGTATTCATTTTGGTTTGAAACTCTAAGTTTAAAACACCATCACCAATATCAAGCAATGTAGCGCCACTATTGCTCCAAACCTTATTTGTTTTGCGTATATAATCTAACACAATAAACTCACCCGAGTTAGGTAAAGGCTTATATGTTTTACTAGTTATATCATAATATTTTCGAACACCGTTTTCGGTTTTATAAAACGAATTACACCCAGCAGCAAGCATATCATCAACCCAAGTAGCTGTTTGTTTGCCACTAGTTTTTATTTGATTTAATATGGCTTGCACTCCTAAAATATCCCATATCTCAAACGGACCAATATCCCAACCAAAACCAGCACATACAGCTTCATCAATTTGATATAAATTATCAGCAATTTCTGGAATTCGATTGCTGATATATGCAAACAACCCAAAATAAGTATGTCGGTAAAACTCGCCAGCTTTATCAGTTCCGCTTAATAACATTGGCAATCTAAGACGCACGTCATCAATAAGTTTTGTGGCTTCTAAGGTTACGAATTTTGTTTTTTGTTGAGGTCCGTATTCAAACGTTTTTAAGTTAAGTGATAGTATTTCTGTTTCTCCTTTTTCGTTTTTAGTTTTCTTGTAAAAACCTTGTTTAGATTTATCGCCATACCATTTATTTTCGTCAAGCTTTTTTAAGTACTCAGGTAAAATAAATAAGTCTTTCGACTCATCATTTTTTGCATCAACCACCAAATTATTCGCCACCTTAATTAACGTATCAATCCCCACCACATCAGCAGTTCTAAATGTAGCCGACTTTGGCCTGCCGATAATTGGGCCAGTTAGTTTATCAATCTCTTCTACGGTTAAATCTAATTTATTTGCTGCATGTAATACTTCCATTATAGCATAAACCCCAATTCTATTGGCTATAAATGCAGGAGTATCTTTACACAAAACAGTGGTTTTGCCTAAAAACTTATCGCCATAATGCATAAAAAAATCAACCACATCTTTGCGCGTAAATTCGGTAGGAATAACTTCTAATAATTTTAAATATCTTGGTGGATTAAAAAAATGCGTGCCACAAAAATGTGTTTTAAAATCATCCGTTCTTCCATCAAGCATTAAGTGAATAGGAATTCCAGAAGTATTGGTACTAATTAAAGTTCCTGGTTTGCGATGTTCTTCAACTTTATCAAACACCTGTTTTTTAATGGCTAAATTTTCAACAACAGCCTCCACCACCCAATCGCAGGTAGCAATTTCATTCATGTTATCATCAAAATTGCCAGTAGTTATTTTGTCAACAACACCACTACTATAAATAGGCGATGGAGAAGATTTTAATACACTTTGCAAAGCTGTATTTACAATTCGGTTGCGCACAACTTTACTATCTATAGTTAAGCCTTTTGCTGTTTCTATTTCGGTTGGTTCTTTTGGCACAATATCAAGCAATAAAACTTGTACACCTATATTGGCAAAATGGCAAGCAATGCGCGAACCCATTACACCCGAACCTAATATGGCAACCTTCTTAATTTTATAATTCATTGTGTTTAATTTTATGGTTAATTAATTAGCACTAAATTTTGTTTCAATTGCAATAGCAGTAATATCTTCAAGCATTTGATGAAACTTTTCCAGCTCTATTTGCGAATATTTTTTTTCGATAAGTTTATTAAAATCTTTAACTGTTTTTTTTGAAATTTCTTTCTTGTTTTTACCTACATCAGTTAGTTTTATACGCACCACTCTGGCATCTTGTTCATCTTTTTCTTTAGCCACAATCCCTCGTTCTTCTAGCAATTTAATTGTGCGCGACAAGCTTGTGGCTTCCATGCCTAACAAAGGACCAATTTGGGTTGAAGGAGTTCCAAATTTGCTATCAATATTTAACAAAACAAAACCTGTAGTAGTGGTTAAATCGTGGTTTATTGCTTCATTATTATACATTCTACTTATAGCAAGCCAGCCTTGTTTAATGCGCGAACAGGTAGTTTCTTTTTTTGCCATTGATTTGTTTATTAACTTATAAAATCAATTATATTTTAACCTCAGAGCGGTAAATATTTTGAATCTCCTTATCGTAGTTTTTTAATATAACCTTACGTTTTAAACTTAGTTTAGGAGTAAGCTCTTCGTTTTCGATGCTCCATTCATTAGGCAATAATGCAAATGCTTTTATTTGTTCAAAATGTGCCAATCCTTTATTGGTTACATCAACCTGCTTTTGTATTTTTTGTATAATAATATCTTGGGTAATCATTTCTTGGTTTGATGTGTAGTTGATATTGCTTCTTTCACACCATTTTTTAAG
>JAGPCI010000320.1 GCA_018058165.1 Bacteroidia bacterium | reverse complement strand
CTTTAGTTTATCATCGATTACTATTTACAGGAAAAATAATAGCTATTGTTGGCAACTGCTAAAAAACCCAATCAACTGAATAGTGCTGAACATCAATTCATTTCTTAACAACTTACTCTTGCTTCAACTTTTTCGATTTTAATGCCTTAACGTAATAAACCAAAGGCAGGGCTCCAAAGATTATATGCAATATCGAAAGTTTAAATTTACCTGCTGTCAGATAACTTACATATACAAATCCTGCATTAACAATAGCAGTAATTAAAATTGTGGTTAATAAATTTGGCTTCTGCATAATACCTTTGTTTAGTACATTTTAAAACGATGCAATTTATTGTAAAATTTAATAATCGCATTTAAGTTAATAAAAAACGTAACACTAACTTACATTAAAAAATACCTTATACAAAAAGCCAGAATCAATATTAAATATATTGCTATGGTTTGAATATTTATGGTATTGCGCAGTTTTAGTAGCTCTGGTGTTGATGCTGGTTTAAAAACAAACAAGGGCATTCCCGATTTTATTTTGGTAACAATACTACTTGCATCCGAAAGATATTCGCTAAAAGTTAATTGTTTATCAGCATGATTAAAGTTGTAATAATTCCACGCTCGTTTGTTCATTAATGTGGCACCAATTAGGCCTACTACAATTAAAAATATCAGCATAATTAACTAAATATATTAAACACAATTAAACTACTTACATAAGCCAAGGCAGTCATATACGCAAACATTATTAGTGGCCATTTCCAGGTGTTGGTTTCCGTTTTTACTACTGATAATGTGCTCATACATTGCATGGCAAATGCATAAAAAACCATCAGTGATAAAATGGTGGCAATAGAATAAATTGGCTTGCCTTGGGCATTCTTTTCGGTAAACATTTTTTGCCTAATGGTGCTTAAATCACCACCTTCATCTCCGCCACCTACACTATAAATTGTACTCATTGTTCCCACAAAAACCTCACGTGCTGCAAGCGATGTTAACAAGGCAATGCCAATTTTCCAATCAAAACCAAGTGGCCTAATTGCAGGTTCAATCCATTTACCAAATACACCGGCATAACTTGCTTGTAATCGCTCTGCACTTCTTTTTGCATCTAATTCTTGTGCTGTAAAAGTTGCATCTGCTTGTTGCGCTAGCATGGTATATTTTTCATCAATGGCATGCATATTATCTCTTGGTCCGTATGATGCCAATGCCCATAAAATAATGGAAACAGCTACAATAATTTTACCCGCACCAACTACAAATGCACTTGCTTTTTCGTATAAGGTAATTAATAAATTATGCCAAACTGGTAATTTATAACTGGGCAATTCCATTATAAAATAGTTAGAACTTTTTACATGCACAAAAAGTTTAAACAAGGCAGCACTTGCTAATGCCGCAATAAAACCCAATAAATACATGGCCATTAAAACTACCCCATGCACATTAAACGGGCCCCACTTTGCGGTTTCGGGAATTAACATGCCAATTAATAAAGTATACACAGGCAAACGAGCAGAACAACTCATAAGTGGTGTTACCAAAATGGTAATTAATCTTTCTTTTTTACTCTCAATGCTTCGGCTCGACATGATACTGGGAACAGCACAGGCCATACCACTTATTAAAGGAACAATGCTTTTTCCGTTCATTCCAAACGGGCGCATTATCCTATCCATAATAAAACCAACACGAGCCATGTATCCAACATCTTCGAGTATGGCTATAAACGCAAACAAAATAATAATTTGTGGTAAAAATATAATCACACCACTTAATCCTGCCACAACCCCATTCACCAATAAATCGTTTAAAACCCCATCGGGTAAAGTAGTTTTAATGGTGTTGCTTACACAAGCAAAACCCATTTCAACCCACTCCATTGGATAAGCACTCCAAGAAAAAATAGCTTGAAACATTAAAAATAACAGCCCTAAAAATATGAGCAAACCCCAAATACGGTGTGTTAAAACTTTATCAGCTTTTTGGGTAATATTTTTTGTGATGTGATTTGTTTTTTGCCTGCGGCTTAGCCTTACTGCTTCATCAATTACATGGTAACGTTGTAAAATTTCTTGCTCTTGAAATTGCTGTAGATTGAAATTATGTTTTTGAAATGCGGAATTAATTTGCTTGGCTTTATTGTTTAAAAACAAACTGCTGTTAATGGCATATTGTAAAGCGGCATAAGGATTTTTTTTATCCGTAATTTCTCCTATTTCATCTAACAAGTTTTTATCAACTTGGTTAATATCAAAATAGGTTACTTTTTTATGTTTGCTTTCGTCAAGTAATAAACTTTTTATTTTTGAAATACCTACTTTGTTTCTGGCATTAATAACCACAACAGGAATACCCAATTGTTCGGCTAAAATATCTATCTCATAAAAAATGCCTTTGCGCTCGGCCAAATCAACCATATTAAGGGCTAAAATTACTGGTACACCCAAATCTGCAACTTGGGTAAGTAAAAGTAAATTGCGCTTTAGGTTACTGGCATCGGCAATAAATAAAACCAAATCCGGAAAGTTGGTTTCGGCCTTGTTGCGTAAAATGTCATACGTAACCAATTCATCAGCCGATTTTGGGTATAGGCTATAGGTACCCGGTAAATCAATTATTTGTGCACGTGTATCAGCATTAAGCTTGCTGTAGCCAATTTTTTTCTCAACGGTGGTTCCTGCAAAATTGCTAACCTTGTGGTTTAGGCCCGTTAGTCCATTAAACAAACTTGTTTTACCACTATTGGGGTTTCCTGCTAATGCAACCGTTATTTCCTGCTTCACTACTATTTCAAATTAACATCTATACAACTTGCATCACTTATGCGTAGGCACATTTTATACTCGCCCACGCGTATTGCAATAGGATCACCAAATGGTGCCACATGCACCAACTCCACCTCTTCGCCAGGTAACAGGCCCATTTCAAAAAGCTTTAAACTTAGCTCTTCGTTATTTACCTTTACTACAGTGGCTATTT
>JAGPCI010000070.1 GCA_018058165.1 Bacteroidia bacterium | reverse complement strand
GGTATAGGAAGTTTAGTTGGTACAAAAAACAATCAAGTAATAATTACAGAGCCTTATGAAGGTTACCCTGCACATAAAGCAGATTTGCGTGCGGGTGATGTTATTTTGGAAATAGAAGGAAAATCAACCAAAAACAAAACCACTACCGATATTAGTAAAATGCTTAAAGGGCAACCAGGCACACAATTAAAATTACTAATAGAAAGAGAAGGCGAAGGTCAATTGGTTAAACAAATTACACGAGAAGAAATTCAACTAAAAAACGTTCCTTATACCGGAATGATTACTGAAAATATTGGTTACATTAAACTAGGCTCATTTACGCAAAATGCGGGTAAAGAAGTGCGTGATGCAATGGTAGAATTAAAGAAAAATGCTTCCCTAAAAAGTGTGATTTTGGATGTGCGCGGAAATCCAGGAGGATTGTTACACGAATCGATAAATATTGTTAATGTATTTGTGCAACAAGGTGTAGAAATTGTAAGTACAAAAGGCAAAGTTAAAGAGTGGGATAAAAGCTACCGTTCGCTTAACTCGCCAATTGATACAGAAATACCAATGGTAGTTTTAACCAATCGTGGTAGCGCAAGTGCTAGCGAAATTGTTAGTGGAAGTATTCAAGATTTAGACAGAGGCGTGGTAATTGGTCAAAAAACTTATGGAAAAGGTTTGGTACAAAGCACAAGGCCGCTTACATACAATGCGCAATTAAAAGTTACAACTGCAAAATATTACACCCCAAGTGGAAGATGTATACAAGCTTTAGATTACAGCCATCGTAATGCAGATGGAAGTGTAGGCAGTGTACCTGATAGCTTGAAAAAAGAGTTTAAAACTAAAAACGGACGTAAGGTTTTTGATGGAGGTGGAATTGACCCAGATATTGCAACTAAACCACTTGCATTAAGTAACATAGCCGAAAGTTTAATCATTAATCAATTGATTTTTGATTACGCAACTAAGTACCGTATAAAAAATGCAAGTATTGCACCTGCAAAAGATTTTGCCTTAACCGAGAAAGAATTTAACGACTTTAAAATCTTTTTAACTGATAAAAAATACGATTACCAAACGGCTAGCGAAAAAGCTTTAGAAGAGTTTAAGAAGAAGGCAGAAGAAGAAAAGTACTTCGAAGCAATTTCTACCGAATATCAAAAATTAAAACAAGACTTACACCACGATAAGTTAGCCGATTTAGAGAAAAACAAAACCGAGATTATTAAATTATTAGAGGCCGAAATTGCTAAACGTTATTACTTTCAAAAAGCAGCTTACGAAATGGCACCAAAACATGATGAGGATATACAAGAGGCGATAAAGTTGCTTAATGATGTTCCAAAATACAAATCAATAATTGCCAAAAAATAATTGGTGCAACATAAGTTACACTAATCTTTGTGCGCATTGGTTAGTTTTGTAGCTATAAAAAACGTTAAACAATGTTAGGAACTACCGATTATATTTTATTGTTTTTACTGGGTTCAATTGGTGCATTTTTATCTGGATTTTTAGGTGTAGGTGGTGGCATCGTTTACATTCCAATTTTAGATTATTTTTTAACTAAAATGGGCTTAAGTGGTGATGGATTGGTAAAAGGAATTTTAGCCAACTCCTTATTTACCATTATATTTTCGGGCTCGGTAAGTAGCTATAAGCAGTACAAAATGGGCAACTTTTATCCTCGAGAAATTTTATTAACTGCCGCAACAGGCGTGCTTACTGCAGTGGGTATGACATTACTTATTAAATCGGGCACATGGTACAGTAAAACCGTATTTAATTATGTATTTGCAAGCATGTTACTAGTAATTGCATTGCGTATGTTTATATCAAAATCAAAACCCGCAATTGAAAATATTAAAGCAAAAGCAGCTGGACTTTACACAACTGGTTTTTTTGCAGGTATAATAACTGCTATGAGTGGCTTAGGTGGTGGTGTAATTATGACACCCATTTTTACTGATGTATTAAAAATGGACATTAAAAAAGCCAGTGCAATATCAAACGGAGTAATTCCATTATTCGCAATAGCAGTAGGTGTATTAAATTTAAGTTCAACGGCAGATCAAATAGTTACTTCATGGCAGGTTGGCTATATCATATTTCCAGTAGTAATACCGATGATTTTGGCCACTTTTATTTTTGCCCCAATTGGGGTTACGGTAGCTCAAAAAGCAAACTCAACAATAATAAGAATGGTATTTGCTAGTTTTGTAAGTATGGTATTTATTAAAACATTAATAAATATTTTAGGACAATAATATTAGGTATTCGCTTGGGGTATTGGTGTTATTTTAGCCAAACTGTGTACTTGATACATGCGACTTGATGCAACAGCAATACAGTTTGTGTAAGTTCTTAAAGTGTCTAATTTTTTAAGAATTAGTTTAGGCTTTCCGGGCATTATAAATAAGTCGCCCTCTTTTAGTTCATCAAGCGTTGTATAATCTTTTTTAGTATCGTATTTCATCAATACTTTTAAAAGTTTTACATCAGCACTATGGGTGTATTTAGGGTTTTTCATATGGCCAATAAGAGCAAACTTTAAATCATTAGGAAAAACATCGCGTGTAATAAACGGGAGAATATTTTGTTTAAATTCCTCCTTCCATTCTTTTCCATGTCCATCTACTTTTTGTCCATACTTTAAATAAGTAGTATGATGCGCAAGTTCATGTATAAATGTAAGTAAAAACTCGTATGGGTTTAGGTTGTGATTTACAGTAATTCTATTACCATTTCCATGCGTTGGATGATAATCCCCATACCTACCTTTTCGCTCAACTTCTATGTGTAAATTAAGCTTGTAATACATAATTAACTCACAACACAACTCCAAACCACCAATTGGCACATACGGTTTAAGCGCAACTAATAGAGAATTTTTGTGCGCTAATTGCGCATTTGTAATAATTCCTAGTATAAGTGACTGATTTTCTGATGGCATTTTTTTTATACAAATTTAATGTGCAATTTCAGAATTTTATTTATAAGTTGTATTCTTAAATAACTAATTTTATGGACCCAGTTAAGATTATTGAAAAAGAAGAACTAGCAAATGTAAAGTTTGTAAGTTACGATGTTTTAGATACTAAAGAAGAAAAAGATTTTAGAAGAGAACAAGTAGAAAAGGCAATGTTGATTGGTAATGGCAGTAAAGGCAAAAGTAAAATATTTTTCAGGGGTGACGGAGCCTTGCTGGAAGTAGAAACTACAGTTTGGTCTGCTAGCGATGATGTAATTACTTTAAAAAGTGGATTAATGATTCCGTTGCACGCAATTACCAAAATTGACTTGTTTTAACATATTGTAAACTTAAAATGTTTAACGCCATTGTTTATAAGTTTACAATAACTTATGGGCAATTTATCTGCAAAATGTAAAATATTTTATACTTTGCAGTTGATGAATATATCTTTAAATAACAAAAAAGTAATATTTGGCTGGACCATGTATGATTGGGCAAACTCCGTATTTTCACTTACGGTTACTACTGCAATCTTTCCTCCTTATTTTAATGCAATGAGTAAAATTGCAGCCGTTAAAAACGGTTCGGCAATTGATGGCCCATATCAATTAAGTTTGTTTGGTCATCAATTTGAAACATCCTCTCTTTATTCCTTTTCGTTGTCATTAGGTTTTTTAGTTGTAGCGCTGCTAGGTCCTATTTTATCAGGCATTGCAGATGCAAGAGGGAATAAAAAATCATACTTGAAATTTTTCTGTTATTTGGGTAGTATAAGTTGTATGTTGATGTTTTTTTTCAACGCTAACAATGTATTTTTCGGGTTAATTCTATTTATAATGGGGTTGATTGGCTTTAGCGGAAGTATAATTTTTTATAATGCATACTTACCCGAAATTGTAACAGCCGACTTGTATGATAGAATAAGCGCACGTGGATATAGTATGGGTTACATTGGCAGTGTAATACTACTTTTATTATGCTTATTAAACATTATGAACCCTAGTTTTTTATTCCCGGTTTATGATAAAACACTATCGCTAATGCAAATGGGTGCAAGTAAAGCAGATGCAATAAAGCAAGCAACCACCTATTACGAAACTTTAGCTACACGTTTATCATTTGTTACAGTAGGGGTTTGGTGGATGGGGTTTGCACAAATTACATTTAGTAGGTTACCCAACAATACAGCAGCGCAACGCTATGAAGGAAACATTTTTAATAAAGGATTTAAATCTCTAAAAATGGTTTGGGTTGAAATTAAAGAAGCAAATTCTGAAACACATATTAAAAGATATTTATGGGGTTTCTTTTTTACAAGCATGGGTTTACAAACCGTAATGTACATGGCTACCTTATTTGGTTCGCAAGAGTTAAAACTTAAAACCTCTGAAATTATTATTACAGTACTTATCATTCAACTTATTGCCATTTTAGGTGCTTGGGCCTTTGCAAGGGTTAGCGAAAAAAAAGGTAATATTTTCTCGTTAATTGTGATGGTTCTTATTTGGATAGCTATATGTATAGCGGCATACTTTGTAAACAGTGTAAATGGATTTTATATTTTAGCCGGTGTTGTAGGTTTAGTTATGGGTGGTATTCAATCAATGTTTAGAAGCACATATGCAAAATTAATTCCAGCTAACACCCCAAACCATGTATCATATTTTAGCTTTTACGATGTGTGTGAGAAATTTGCAATTGTTTTAGGAACTTTAAGTTATGGTATAATTGCAGATATAACAGGAACAATGCGCCTAAGTGCGGTAGCTTTATCAATATTTTTTATTATAGGATTATTCTTTTTAGCTCGTATTAAAAACATCAAAACCATTCATACAAATCCTATTTAATGAAAGTAGATTTATTTATTCCTTGTTTTATTGACCAATATAGGCCACAAACGGCCTTTAACACTATAAAGGTATTAGAAAAAGTAGGTTGCCAAGTTAATTATAATGTTGAGCAAACCTGCTGTGGGCAAGCTGCTTTTAATGCTGGTTTTTGGGATGAAGCTAGAGAAGTTGGTGTTAAGTTTTTAACAGAAGCTGATATTAATCGATACATGGTTAGCCCTTCTGCTAGTTGTGTAGGTATGATTAGAAATTCTTATGATTTTTTATTTCAAAATTCATCACACCATAATAGATTTAGACAATTACAAAAAAAGATATTTGAACTAAGTGAGTTTTTAATTGATGTAATGAAAGTAGACGACCTAGGCAGCATGTTAACTGCAAAAGCTACTTACCACGATTCTTGCAGTGCATTACGAGAATGTAACATCAAATCTCAACCCCGAAAACTGCTTGAAAAAGTACAAGGTTTACAACTTGTAGAAATGGCCGATTGCGAAACCTGTTGTGGTTTTGGAGGAACTTTTGCGGTAAAGGCCGAACCAATATCTATTGCTATGACCGAACAAAAAGTGGAGAACGCCTTAGCCACTGGTGCCGAATATATTATTAGCACTGACTATAGCTGTTTGATGCAATTAGATAGCTATATTAAACAAAAGGGTATTAACTTAAAAACGTTGCACATTGCAGATGTATTAGCGCAAGGATTGTAATAGATTAAACTTTACTAAATGATTATAGATTACAAAAAATTGCATTTGTTTACGCAACAAGTGTTTTTAAATTGCGGTATGCCTATTGATGATGCAAAACTTGCGGCTGATGTATTATTACTTGCAGATTTAAGGGGGATTGACTCACATGGTGTAGCGCGACTTTCTGGTTATGTTAGGCTGTACCAGGCTAAAAGAGCAAACTTTAACCCAACCATAAAAATATTGCATCAAACACCATCAACCGCAACTATTGATGCAAATGAAGGATTAGGCTTAACTGTGGCGCCAAAAGCTATGCAAATTGCTATTGAAAAAGCCAAACAAGTTGGTACAGGTTGGGTTGCTATTCAAAATTCAAATCATTTTGGTATAGCTGCTTACCACGCCATGTTAGCATTGCAGCACGATATGATTGGTATTGCAATGACCAATGCAAGCCCATTAGTGGCACCAACAAATAGCAAAGAACGAATGCTCGGCACAAACCCCATGTGTTATGCATTTCCTGCTGGCAAGCATCAACCTATTGTGGTTGATATGGCCACATCTACAGCTGCAAATGGCAAACTAGAAATTGCACAACGATCAAATAAAAAAGTGCCATTAGGTTGGATAAAAGATAAAGAAGGAAATGATACTGATGACCCTGCTGCGCTAAAAAATGGTGGCGTATTATTACCACTTGGAAGTGGAGAAACCAACGCTGGGCATAAGGGTTTTGGACTAAGCGCTGTGGTTGATATATTTAGTGGTGTATTAAGCGGAGCCAATTATGGGCCATGGGTTCCTCCGTTTGTTTCGTTTTTAAATCCGTTGCCAAACTTACCGGGTAAAGGCATTGGACATTTTGTTGGTGCCATGCGCATTGATGCATTTAGGCCTGCAATAGATTTTAAAAACGATATGGATAACTGGATTGATAGGTTTAAATCTGCCACACCAATTGATGTATCAAACTCCGTAATTATTCCTGGAGAGCCAGAATATTTACAACACCAACTCCGATTAACCGGTGGAATAGATTTAAATGAAATGGTGGTAAAAGATTTAAAAGAATTAGCAAGTTTACTTAACATTAATTGGGAATAATTAGCATTAATTAAACATGCTTGCTGATAGCTAATTATTAATACCCTCCTTCTAATACAGAACCAATATCAACTTCCTTTTTTTGAAGTAATTTTTTATTTATGTATCCTGATCTACTCTTCCCCTTACTATCTGTAAAAGCCACTTTTATATAATAAACGGTTTCAGAAATACCATTAAAACCAGTACCTCTAGGAACTTTATGAAGCACCTTTGATTTTGCTTTAGCTTGAGAATATATAACCGCAGCATCATTTGTGTACCACTCGTAAGAGCGTTGCTCTGATACAGGTGTACCTTTTAAAAACTCAAAGTACTCTGGATGATAATAGTATAAAGTACTAGAGACAATTAACAAACAAAAGATAATTTTTATTGACGAAAAACTAACCTTAGGCTTTGTATTTTGTGCAATTAATAAAGCTTGTTCTTTAGCATTTAATAATTTTACTTGTTCAAAATGTTTTTTTATTGATTCAGTAATTCTAACGGCATCTTGTTGCTTAATGTCACCATGTACTAAAGCCAGTTTAACATTATCATCTAAGAGTATTCTCGTTTGGTCGTACTCTTTACGTTTAGCTGGGTTTGCCAATACTTCAACTGCTTCACTTAGGTTAACCAACATTTGTTGGCTAAACTCGTCTCGTTGGTTAGTTGCAGAACTATATTTTGCAGTAAGCACCCTAAAAGCCTCCTTTATTTCGGAGGCATCTGCATCACTTTCTATACCTAAAATATCGTAATAGTTTTTAAAAGCCATTTTAAAATGTTAATTTAATTCAACCCAACTATCAACGAGGTTATTTTTTAAAATCACCTCTAATTTTGGTTTATGCGTACCCGAACGGTCATCAAAAGTAGCATAAATCCATGTTTGTGTTATGGCCCTCGCATCGGCTGTTTGTTTCACATTATCGGCTCTACCTTTGGCTAACATTAACAAATTTAATGGCATGCCCTCCCATAAAATACCCATACTAACCATGTGTGCATAGTTATGGCCATAAACATCACCTATATATCCAATTAGTTTTTGCTTATTTGTTTCTAAAAGCTCTTTTGCTTCTTTAAATTCGGCCTTGGCTTTTTCTATTTTAGAATTTGACTTGCTAAATTTAATTTTTTGCAAAACGTATACCAATACTAAATAAAGCAAACATAAAGCTGCAACTATATAAACTACAATATTTATTTTCTCCATATATTCTTTAACAGTTAAATTGATAAATATTCGGTTTCACAATTATACAATACAATTACAAAATTGTTTACTAAAAAGATATAAAAATTATTTAGGGCGATATTTACTTAGTTTTAATATTTTCTCAAAATCAGTGTCAACCATTAGTTGTTGCAATGTTATATTAGGGTTTTCGGCCATGTATTTATTTACCAATTGCCATCCAATCCAAGCACCTATTGCAGGAGAAGATTCTTTAGGCACATCTTCGGCAACGGTAAATGGACCATCATTTAAATACCGCATAAATTTATTAGGTTCACTCTCGTACAAAATATTTTTATCAATAAAATGTGTCCATATTTCAACTTCTGCATTTTGGCTCCAATCCAATTGCATTTTGGTATAACCCATCACAACGGTATCTGGTATGTTGGGTAACAATGCTTTCATAAAATACCTTATTTTACCTTCCACTATCATTTGTGCTAAAAAACGTTTGTCTTTGGTGGTTTGATAATCAGTTAAACCTATTCCTAACGATTTGATGGTATTAGGCACAATATAATTTTTTTGCATTTTAGCAACCATAAATTCGGGCATTTCTAAACTACGGTAAAAATCTCCAAAACGTTGGTTCATATAAAAATCTAACCCTATACACAACATACTATCATAAATAATATTACCATTACCAAACTCACTAATAAATGTGGTAAAACTTGGAACTACTGCCTCAGGAAACTCTTGATGATAAATACCCATTGCCACACTTAAATCGTACTCCATATCGCTAACATCATTAAAGTTGCTATCTACAATTTGGTGTAGCTCTTGCAACCTTTCAATACCAAGTAACATACGCATGGGTTTAACAAACAAGGTATCTTCGGGGTTGTATGGCATACGCATAATATCATTAGCATACGATGAATAAAACACTCCGTACTTTTTACTTAGGTCATACAAAATTGGTAAAAGATTACTTGTATCCGCATTAAACAATTCCTTATCAAACCGATTTATTTTAATGGGGTATAGGGGCGCTTTGATGGTATCGCGTGCGTGTTTAAACTTTGATTGATTGCAGCCGTTACAAGCAGAAATGATAAAGGCTATACAAATTAGCCCCCATATAGTTATATTGCCAAATATTTTATAAACCATCCTACAATTATAATGAAGAAGTTGATTACTACATGCTGTATTATTACTGCTTTTGCACACACAGCTAGCGCACAGATAAAACTGGGTATAAAATTATCGCCACAACTTACGTGGGTAACTACTGAAAGTAAAGGAATTGAAAATGGCAGCAGCCGTATTAATGCTGCATACGGATTAATGCTTGATTATTACTTTACAGAGAACTATGCATTTTCTACCGAATTAACGGTGGCCAGTTTTGCTGGTGAATTAAAAGTAAAAGATGCAGTTGTTACTAGAAATGGTAATACTAACATTCCTGAAGACATTAACTATACCTACCGTGCTAGGTATTTAAGCATTCCATTAATAATAAAAATGCGAACAAACGAGATTGGATATTTTAGGTATTACGCTGAGTTTGGCCTTGATGTTAGTGCATTAGTTAGAGGAAAGGCAGATGTAAAAAGTAGTGCTATAAACTTAACAGATGTAAATGTAAACAACCCTGATAATGCAGATGATTACAAGATTGAATCAAAAGAAACACCTGCTACAACTTTTGATGATGATTTAGCCTTTTTTAGAACATCAATGATAATTGGCGCTGGAATAAAGTATAATATTTTTGGCAACACTTTATTGGTTGCTGGATTAAGGTACAATAATGCACTAACCAACTTTACTGTTGAAGATAATTGGAAAGCCAAAATGAATGCTGTTAGTTTAAACCTTGGAGTGGTATTTTAATGTCGACAAAACAACTTAATATTAGTATTGCCCAACTAAATTACCACACAGGTAATTTTGAGTACAACACAAATAAAATAATAAGCCACATACAAAAAGCAAAACAACAAGGTGTTGATGTTATTGTTTTTTCTGAGTTGAGTATATGTGGTTATCCACCAAGGGATTTTTTAGTGTTTAATGATTTTATTGAACAATGCGAAAGTGCATTAAATACAATTGCCATAAACTGCATAGGGATTGCCGCAATAGTAGGCGCTCCTTCAAGAAACAATCATCCAAAAGGGAAGGATTTATTTAACTCGGCTTATGTTTTGGTTGATGGGAAAGTACGTGATGTGGTGCATAAAACTTTATTACCTAACTACGATGTTTTTGATGAATACCGCTATTTTGAATCGAACAATGAATTTAAAATAGTTACAATTAAAGATGTAAAAATTGCTCTTACCATTTGCGAAGATTTATGGAATGTAAACGACAATCCGTTGTATCAAATTAACCCGATGGACGAGTTGTTTAAAAATCAACCTGAGGTGATGATAAACATTGCTGCATCGCCATTTAGTAAATACAAACCCGAAGAAAGGGTTAAAGTAATGCAGACCAATGTAAACAAATACAAACTGCCTTTATTTTATGTGAATTTAGT
>JAGPCI010000319.1 GCA_018058165.1 Bacteroidia bacterium | reverse complement strand
TCCAATCGGCACTGGCTAAATAAATTTTTTCGTTGCCATCATTTGCAAAAATATATACCCTTGCATGCTCTAAAAAACGATCTACAATACTTATTACCCTTATATTTTCGCTTAATCCTGGTATACCGGGCACAATTGCACAAATTCCTCTTACAATTAATTGAATATTTACTCCGGCTTTACTGGCTTCATATAGTTTTTTAACAATTCCTTCATCAAGCAAACTATTCATTTTGGCAATAATATAGGCTTCTTTACCAGCTTTAGCATTTTTAATTTCGTTATCAATAGCGCTTTCAAACTCTTTGGCCATATTGTCTGGTGCTACTAATATGTGTTCAAACTTTTGTTTCCTAGGGCTCTGAAAAAGCATATCCATCAAACGGTCTAAGTCGGAGGTATAATGCGTGTTTTTGGTTAATAAACCATGGTCGGTATAATTACGCGATGTTACACCATTATAATTACCAGTGGCCAAATGTGCGTACATTACTTTTTTACCCGATTCGTTTCTGTAAATTAGGCAAACCTTGGTATGTACTTTTTGCCCTGGTTTACCAAAATGCACGTTTGCACCAGCTTCTTGCAGTTTATTTGCCCAGTAAATGTTATGTTCTTCATCAAACCTAGCCTGTAACTCCATAAGCACCGTTACTTTTTTGCCATTTTTAACAGCATTAATTAGTGCACTTACCACATTACTATGTTTGGCAACGCGGTATAAAGTTATTTTTATGGCATACACATCAGGGTCGATGGCCGATTCGCGCAACATTCTAATGAGGTAATCAAAACTTTGGTAAGGATGGCTTAAAAAATAGTCTCTAGTTGTAATTGCTTCAAATACTGTTTTACTTTTATCAATACCCGAAATACTTATAGGCGCAAGGGGTTGGTAGTAATCTTCGGGCTTGCCCACCTTAGGAAAACCCATAAAATCTTTAAAATTATGGTATCTGCCGCCTGGTAATAAATTTACGTTGTGTAATTGTAATTTATCAAGCAATATTTCGAGCATTGGTTTAGGCATCTCGGCATCATACACAAACCTTGTAGGCACCCCAATGGAGCGTTGTTTTAAACTGCGTTGAATTTTTTCGAGTAAGTTACTTCGTTTAGCATAGTCATCATTTTCATCATCATTAATGGTAAACTCTGCATCTCGTGTTAGTTTAATGGTATAGGCCTCAAACTCATCATAATCAAAAATATTAAATATGCGGTGCAGCGAAGTTCTAATCACATCATCAAGGTACATAATGTTTTTATTTTCGCCTTCTTCGGGCAACATAAAAAACCTGTTTAATGGTGTTTGCGGAATTTCTATAATGGCATGTTTAGGGTTATATACTTTTTTAGAATCATTCATACGTACAGCCAAGTAAATACCTCTATCTCGCAAATGTGGCACACGTTTTAAATCATCTAAAATTACTGGAAACAAGTAGGGCATAACCTCTTGTTTAGCATACTCTACTACCGTATTTTTTTGTGTATCGTTAAGGTCTGATAAACTTAAAATATGTATTTTGTTTTCCTCTAGTTTTGCATTAATTTGTTCGTAGGCCCTGTTAAATCGGTCGTTTTGTTGTACCGCAATACGTTGTATTTCTGATAAAATAACATTGGGCGGAAACTGAATAGGAGAGCGCTTACTACTTTTTTGATTGCGCAATAAAATAGCTACCCTAACCCTAAAAAACTCATCGTTGTTTGAAGAGAATATGGCCAAAAACTTTAAACGTTCCAATAGAGGTGTGTCTTCGTTTTCGGCTTCTTGCAAAACCCGCTCGTTAAAAAGCATCCAACTTATTTCACGGTCTTTATATAAATATCCTTTGTGATCTTTTATCATAACTAAATTGTAGCAAAAATACATTTATTACCATATTTTTGGAGGCAATAGTAAACATTATAAATGTGTGTAATTCAACTTTTATGTACAACCAAAGTGGTTTGTTTTGGCACTTGTCAATATAAACTATTTTGGTATGATTTTTACTTTTAAAAAATAACCTTTAGTTTGTGCCACTGTTTTAACTACAATTTAACATAAATATGAAGAAGTTAATATTAATGCTTGCTGCTGCTGGAATGATACAGACAGTTAGCGCCCAAAGAACCAATGTTGAAAGTGCGGCTATTTACCTGCGAAACTCAGAAATACCTGAAGCTAAAAGCGCTATTGACGAAGCTGCGGTGCACGAAGACACCAAAAACGACCCGAAAATGTGGTATTACCGCACGGCTATTTACGATACAATTATTAGAAACAAAGCATACAGTAGCCTTGTAACACCTACAACTGTTGAACAATTTGTATTGGCCGCTAAAGGTTGTGTAGAAAGTGATACTAAAAAGCGTTACGAGTGGTATTGCTTAAACCAAGCTATTATTCAATCATCGTTTGATGCTTATAATGCTGCTTATACCTTTTTGCAAAATAAAGATTACCCTAATGCTGTTAAATATTTTGATTATGTAACATCAAATATTGAATTAGATAAAGACGGACAATTAAAGAAAAACAACTTAACAGATAAAAACATTTATAATGCATTGTACCGTTCGGCATATATTGATGGTAAGTATGATATAGCAAGAAAATACTCGCAAAAATTAATAGAAATGGATTACAACGATCCAATAATTTATTATTTTAATGCAGAAACCTATGCCATAGAAGGTGATACCAATAAAGCTCTAGAAGTTATTGGCGTTGGTCGCGAAAAGTTTAGTAATGATAAGGATTTATTAAACTACGAATTAAATATTTACTTAAAACAAGGCCGCTCGGATGTGTTATTAAATAAAGTAAACGAGGCATTAGCAAACGACCCAGATAACCGTACTTTAATATATGTTAGAGGTAATATTTACGATAAAAATGCAGCTGATAAGCTAAGTGCATTAATGAAAGCTACTGATGAGGCTGATAAAGCAAGAAGAAAATCTAAAGCAGAAAAAGTTCCGGCTAATAAAGCTAAA
>JAGPCI010000318.1 GCA_018058165.1 Bacteroidia bacterium | reverse complement strand
TAATATTGGTATAAGTGCCAATACCTAAATTGGCAATTGTTACAACGCCATTGGCATCTGCCACAAGTGGCACATTTACTGTTGCACTATTAAATACATATTCAATAGTATAAGCAGCATTTGCAGCTAATCCATATACTAAAATTTTACCATCATTCCCACCACAATTGATAGGACTTATTCCTTTTGTACTATCAATTACAGGAACAGGAGCTACAATAATTGTTCTCTTAATTGTATCTGCAGGGCAAGGAAAGTTTCCACCACTACCTATAATTGTATGCTTTACAACATAAGTACCAGGTGTGGCATAGGTGATATTTTGAGCAGCATTGTTAGCAAGTGTTTGTATGGTGCTGTTTCCAAAATCCCAATACCAATTGGTTGTACCAGCAACAGCTGATGTTGGCGTAAACGTTATGGTTTGTCCCAAACAAATTGAAGTTTCACTTGCTGTATAAGGAGAACTTGGCTGTCCACCAGACTGTACATTTACATTGATTGTGATACTATCTACTCCACCAAATTGAGTTAAAATAACCAATTTTACAGGATAACTACCCGCTGTTGGAAATAAGAAAGCTGGATTCTGTTGATTCGATGTATCTGCAATATTATTGGTGAAATACCATTTGCGTTTTATTACAGTTAGGGTTTCTGGAGTTTGCGTTGGAGAACTAAAACGTACGGAATCTAACCCACAAATAACGTTCTGTGTATAGGTAAACGCAGCAGTAGGTTTTGCTTTAATTATTATAGGAATTTGTGTATTATCCTCGCTAGTGCAAGTACCAGAAAGTGCATATGGGCTAGTTAAAACAATTGGCAAATAAAAAGTACCCACATTCTTAAAAGTGTACATTCCAGGTAAACGATATAAATAGTACTTAGCAGAGGCAATCAAAACAGAATCTAACACTGTTGGATTGCTTTGTGTAAGATCGGCTAAGGGAGGTGTTGGAGAAGAAATAACACTATTGAGAGCAGATAACTTCCAAACTATATTGGTTGGTTTATAAGCAAAATAAGCCCCAATATTCATTGGAATATTAAAAAATCCATTGGGGTGTACAGTTGTTATTGCTGAAGTATCGGTTGTATTATAATATCCAGGTAATGCACTTAAATTTTCTAAATTAGTTCCTGCATTATATCCATAACTTTCTACACTTCCTAAACCATAAACAATACCAGTAAATGCAGAATCACAGGTTGCTACAGATTGCCCCTTAATTCCACCAGGTGTTGAAGTTGTCCATCTTTTTGTAACAATAGAGTATCCAACTTTATTGGGATGCGGACCAACATATTTATCGGTAGCAGAAATGCTATTAATTGAAGTGCCATCTATTTTCAAAGTAGATAATCCACCTGTTGGCAACGTAATTGTAAGGAAATTAGCATCAATATTATATTGATCATTTCTATAAAATCTAGTAGAGTTTACTGCTTGTTTCATAGGGCTTATAGTTATCATTTCGGGATCGCCTAATGAACCCGGAATACAACTACCGCCTGTCATAAACTGACACATCATAAATGGCTTATCAGCTTCTATATAATCTGGAGTACTACTTTCAAAAAAATAAAAATTGTTATTTTGAAGCCCCGTTAATACAACCCCATTCCGTTTTACTATAGTAGTTGGATCGCCTACTGCAATTCTATAACTACATGTTGCAAAAGCTGGTAAAGTTGAATTTCCAGAAAATGGAACAGTTAAATATGTTGTACCCCATGTATGTTGTGGAAATATTTGCTGATTATCATTGTCTCCTCCACCACTCCCACAACTTATAGGATTAGATGTTCTACTGCTTCCAGCAAATACTGCAATTGGTTTACATGTTCCACTTAACCCTGGTAACGATTGTATTTTTGTACCTGATAAATTTTTTCCAGTTGATGAACTACCACCATTTCCATTTGCATCGGCAGCATCATTTGCTCCTACTATTTGATAAACTTCACCTTTATTTAACGTTACAACAGTTGCAATTCCAGGTTGTAACGTTGTTTTATCTTGTGCACGTGTTATTACCGAAGGTGTAATTTGTATCTTTGTATCATTTTCTTTGGCTATGATATATGTCCAATTAAAACAATCTGAACTATAGCTTTGTTTACTGTTTAATGAAACATAAGTAAAGCCCCAAGCCTCTGTTGGCAGTAACATAGATGCACCAGAGTTTGCACCATCATAAATATGTGAATAAGCTACAATTGGTACATTACTCGTTATTCTTATGGCTCTTTTATATATCCCTGCTCCTCCCCAACCAACTGGAGGTGGTGCAGAATACAAACGACAATCATAAGCACCTGTTTTTGGCATTGCACTTGGACCAACCGTTGCAGCAGTAGTTGTACCACCTGAACTTACAGGATTGGCAGTAGTTGTTCCTGTAGAAATTACAGTATTTGCAGGAATATTAAATGTTCTTCTCCACAATGAATTTGGGATTGCAGCATTTCCTGGTCCAATAATTTCTACACTTACAACAGCTGCTTGGGCATCTGTACTTAAATATAACACCATATCCATATTACCGCCACCATCATTCATAGATTGATGATGCCCATAGCTTACCCAAAACTCTTTACCCTTATTAGAAATGGTTTGAGAGTTTGATAAAATTGAAAAATACAATAAACAAAGCAGTATCATAATGAACTGCTTTGCTTTGGATAAAAAATTTATCATTACAATCATTGTTAATTTAGTTAATTACTAAAAAAATCAGCACAATATTTTATCTAATTAAATTAATAGAACCTTTCATTTCAGATTGTGTACCATTTAACAAAGTCATTTTCAATACATAAATGTACACACCACTAGGTTGTTGTTTGCCTTTGTAACTTCCATCCCATCCATTAGATTGGTTGGTGGTTTCAAACACTTTTTCTCCCCACTGATTAAATACCATAAACTGCATACTTTGAATAACAAATCCATATACTCTTAATACTCTGTTTGCAGGATTAGAAG
>JAGPCI010000317.1 GCA_018058165.1 Bacteroidia bacterium | reverse complement strand
TAGATTTTAAAGGAATGGCTGCACCAATAAAACCAAACCACATGTTGTTGTAGAGACTTTTATCGCTACTTATTTTTACACCCGCATCAGTTTGTAACATGGTTAAATTAACTTTGTTGCTTGCTAGCATCTTGTTTGATTTAACCAATTGATGTTGCATTTTTTGCGCTTGTGCATATTGCTGCGTAGCTAGGTAGTTATAAAACAAATGAGCTTGTGTGGTGCTATCTGTAGGGGCATTTTGTAAGGCAAAATTTAAATACCTATATTGCTTAAACATATTATTATTTAAATAAGCTGCTGCTGCCGCCAATTGATACGTATCAAAATAAGCCGCATCTGTTTTATGCAAACTATCGGTAAGGTGCATTACATTTTTATAATTACCATTGGCAAACGAAGCACGCAAAATACTATCAGTTTTGCTTACAAAAAAAGTTTGCGCAGTAACCACAACTGAAGTGCAACTAATAAGTATAAATATAATTAGTTTATGCATGTAATGGTTTTAGTATTTGGACCATTTGAATTAATGGTAATTGTAGTTATTTGGTTGTTTTCTATTTCAATTTTATAACTACGTTGTTTTGTTTTTTTGCCAAATGTAAATGCTTCCACACTGCTTAATAATTCAATTTTATTTGGTAAAATCATGTCATCAATACTAATGTATGCTATATGGTATTTTACTTTTTTAAATAATACAAATGGAGCAATTAAATCTTGTATTAATAATGCAATTGGGCTATTAAAGTGGGTAAGGTCTATATCATCAGTTACTGTTAAACTAGGATAATAGCCCAATAGTATTTTGTAGTTTGCTAAATAAAAATCAAACAAAACTGATTTTTTATTGCCATAAAATGTAGTGAAATAAAATGTAGTACCATTATTTACAAAATAAGCATAAGCATTTTCGGTTGGGCAATATAAATAGGTGTTGTTATAGGCATCAACTAAGCAGTCCCAAGTTAATATTTTGCTTTTGTTTGATGCGTTTTTTACTTCAAACTTTAATTGTTTACCCGGTGTAAAGTAGTAAGCTTTGGTTAGTAATGGTGTTTTTATTGGATGATGAATTTGTGCTCCTTCTAATGGAATACTATTTTGATGCAATTGATATTTTCCATTATCAGTACTTACATAATTAGCAATAGGGTAGGCCATGGTTTTAGAGCCAATATATGGGGTGTTTTGAACCTGAAAATGAAGATGCGGCTCTGGTGAGCGACCAGAATTACCGCAAGTTGCAAGCATTTGTCCTGCTTTTACAAAGTCGTTTAATTGTACTAAAAGCGTATCCTTTTTTAGGTGTGATAATTTAGTATATAAGCCCTCAGCATGTTTTATTACAATGGTGTTTCCCCAGTTGTCTTTTAAATCTACATCGCCAATATTATTATCATCAATACCATCTGCTATTTGCACAATGTATCCATCTGCTGGAGCAAGTACAGGTAAGTTAAAACAGTAAAAATCGGCAGTAGAAGTGCCCGGTTGTTTAAAGGTTTTTTTTGATTCATCAACCACTACAAAATCTAATGCATCACTCCATAACTCCTTGTGTGTTATTTTTCCATTATATCCTTGCGAAATAAACCATTCGCCATAAAATGGAAGTTGTAAATTTATCCATTTGCTATTTTTAAATCGTTTTTGATTACTGGTATAATTATAAATATTTTTTTCGGGAGAAAAGTGCTGAAATGTAACTGGAACTAACCTGTTAAAATAAGTTCGCTTGCTTAGTAGCATTAACACCAACAATACTGTAATAACAAATGGCAAAGAGTACAATGGCAATTGATACACACTTAATAAGCCGCTTAAACCGCTTATTAAAACACCAATAATTGGCATGGCTATTATCACTAATAAAAATGATGACCGCGATGGTATTAAATAAAATCCACCTAAAGATATAGCGGTAAGAATAAAGTTAAATCCAATGTAGCTATAGTAAAGTTGGCTAAACTCTCCTGATAATTGAAAGTAAAAAATATAACCAATGCTAAAACCAATAATGGATAATAAAAATGCAATGCGCGACCAAATTATCAAACCAATTAAAATAATTACACCAGCAATAATATTGTATTGAAAAAACACAGCCGAAAGAGATTTTAAATAAACATCTATTACATCAGGTATTTTTATGGCTTCTAATTGGTTCATAAAATCAACCATTTTTTCGCCACCTAAAGTGTACCACTCATTGTATCGGTAAAGCCCAGTTTCGCTTAAAGTAACATTATCAAATGTGCGCAGCCCAATAATAATTAACCATAGGGTTATTAAAAACGATAAACTTAATGAAGGTAAATTATATTTTAGTAAAATGGTATTAAACCACACAGCAATAAACACACTTAGCACGGTTGCCACCAAAAGCAATACCATAAATGGCATGTTAAGTTGGTATTGTGCACCAAGCACCAGCCCAATCATTAAGGCATTGTAACTGTATGTACCATAACCAATGTATGTTCTATGTAGTCCAATCCAATACGAAAATAGCAAGGCCGCAAAAGTTGCAGTAGCTCCACTTATTCCCATAATTGGGTTAATAAAAGAAGACAATAGCAGCAACCAAGCAAACACTTTGCTATCGGCAAAAAATAATTGCGAGTAGCTATTTATAAATCCGTTAGCGAATATTTTTAAAGTTCCTTTCAATTGTAGGTCTTAATTGGCTAATTGGTGTGTGCTTAAAAACGCAGGCATTACTTCATTTGCCTCTATGTTATCAATAGTTTCGGGCTTACGTATTAAGTGTGCTTTGCCATCAATTCCTAAAATTACTACTGCGGGTCTCATTGCAATAAATTGCATCCATTGGGTCATGTTATAAGCACCAACAGTGTGCACCACTACTTGGTCGTTTTTCTTTAAAGGAGGTAATGTAATTTGACTTCTAACCACATCAATATTCATACATAATGGGCCGTAAAGTACGGTATCTTCTGTATACGAACTAAAATCTTGTGCAGGGCTAATT
>JAGPCI010000316.1 GCA_018058165.1 Bacteroidia bacterium | reverse complement strand
AGGCTTTGATGCTAACTTAAAATTTAACCGCCCAGAGTTGGTAATTAATATAGATAGAGAAAAAGCAAAAGCAGTTGGTGTAAGTGTTCAACAAGTTGCACAAACACTGCAATTAACTTATGGTGGCATTAGATACGGATACTTTAATATGATGGGAAAACAATACCAAATTATTGGGCAAGTTGATAGGGTTAATCGTGATGAACCTTTAGATTTAAAATCTCTTTTTGTAAGAAATGATAAAGGAGAATTAATACAATTAGATGCGGTAGTTAGTGTTATTGAACACAGCAGTCCACCACAATTGTACCATTACAACAGGTACAAATCGGCTACTGTTAGCGCAAGTTTAGCACCAGGAAAAACCATTGGCGATGGCATAAAAGCAATGGACGAAATTAAAGCAAAAGTATTAGATGAGAGCTTTACAACAGACCTAAGTGGACCATCACGCGACTTTACAGAAAGCACATCAAACACCACTTTTGCATTTTTATTCGCTTTGGTTTTAGTGTACTTAGTATTGGCAGCTCAATTCGAAAGTTTTATCGACCCAATTATTATTATGATAACTGTACCAATGGCATTGGCTGGTGCACTAATCTCGCTATGGTATTTTGATCAAACCATGAATATTTTTAGTCAAATTGGTATCATCGTTTTACTCGGGTTGGTTACCAAAAACGGAATTTTAATAGTAGAGTTTGCCAATCAAAAACGCGAAGAAGGTTTATCAAAATTAGAAGCGGTGCAACAAGCCGCGGTTTCTCGTCTTAGGCCAATTTTAATGACAAGTATGGCAACTATTTTAGGTGCATTACCAATTGCATTAGCATTGGGCGATGCAGCTACAAGTCGAATATCGTTAGGTATAGTAATTATTGGTGGTTTAGTGTTTTCAAGCTTCTTAACTTTATATGTAATTCCTGCGGTATACAGCTACCTATCACGTGGCAACATAAGGGTAAAAATGGATGATGTTAATGCTGAGGAATAAGCAAATAAAGCAACAAAAAATGCTCATAAATTTTGTACTATTTAAGTATGCTAACTAAAAAACAACAGCCTCAATTAATGAATAACAACAAGAAAAAAATGAATTGGAATACCCAATATATAAATATAAAAAACATAAGCTTATTAGGTTTGATATTGTTTGGCTTAAATACAGTATCAGCTCAACAAGTACTTACTTTAAATGATGCACTAAAAATTGCTTTGGAAAATAATTATGCCATTCAGGTTGCAAAAAATGATGCAGAATTATCCAAAAATAACAATAGAATTGGAGCTGCAGGAATGTTACCAGTTGTTACAGGAACAATTAACCAAGACAACCAAGTTGTAGACACGAGGCAAAAGTTTTTAAGCGGTGCCGAAAACAATAGAGATGGTGCCAAAAGTGATAACCTAAATGCAAATATAGAACTAGGTTGGACCATTTTTGATGGACTAAAAATGTTTGCTACAAAAAACAAATTAGAAGAGCTGCAAAAAATTGGTGAACTAAAAATGCAGAGCAATATTGAACAAACTTTTATGCGTGTTACAAAGGCTTATTATGATGTATTATTAAGCAAACAACAGTTAAAATCAACCGAGGATGCAGTTGCAAACTCTGAACAAAGATTGAAGCTAACTACAGATAAATATAACGCTGGAAAAAGTGCGAAAACAGAAATGCTTAAAGCCCAAGTGGACTTAAATACAGATAAAGCCGCTTTAATGCGCCAAACAAATAATTACCAAAACGCACAAACCAATTTAAACCAATTATTGGGCAGAGATTTAAATATAAAATTTGCCGTTGAAGAAAAAATAGCTGAGCCGAAAAAATATACACTTGATGAGTTAATGAACAAAGTAAGTGGGCAAAATACAAGCTTAACTATTGCTAAAAAAAATCAGCAAATAAGCATGTTAAATGTATCCGAAATTAAAGCAGAACGTTTACCTACTATTCAATTAAAAGGTGGTTATAACTACTTACGTCAGCAATCTGAGGCAGGTTTTTTACAATCATCTCAAAACAATGGATTTCATTATGGAGCTGGTTTAAGTATTAATATTTTTAATGGGTTTGATGTAAACAAACGTTTGCAAAATGCCCGCTTAAATTTAAAATCAAACGAGTTAATTTATAAAGACTCCTTAACACGTTTGCAAAACCAATTGCAACAATCTTTTAATAACTATGTATTAAGCACACAGCTTATAACTTTCGAAAAAGAGAATGTAAAAGTAGCACAAGAAAATTTTGATATTGCTAACGAACAATTTAAAGTTGGGGTAATAACTAGCATAGAATTACGCGATGCACAATTAAACCTATTAAACAACCAAATTCGTTTATTAAATGCCCAATACGATGCACAAATAAATGAAACCGAATTATTAAGACTAACTGGGGAGTTGGTTAAATTGTAATGTGTTTTAAATAAAATATAAAAGGTTCGTCCAACATTGGGCGAACCTTTTTTGTTTATCAACTAATCAATAAACTATTCTCTCGTAAACTTTTCAATTTCATCCATTTTAAACACAAACAAGTTGCCATCATTGGTTTTAATTTTAATGGAAATATTCGGTATTTGTTTAATAATAATACTCTTAATACACTACATTTTAAAAGTGCTTTTGCACAAAAAAAGCTTACCTAAGTAAGCTTTTTATATGTTAGTTAATTAATACTTTTCGATAAGTAATCTTATCATCATGTACAATTTTTATAAAATAAATACCAGGCGAAAACCCGTATTTTTTGGTAGAAAACTTATACCCTACATTATGCTTTTCAATATCGGAAAAGTTAATAGTAGTAAGCTTTCCTGTTTGTGTAAACATTTCTATCTGTTTCAAGTTACCAATGTTATCTATGTTTATCTCATCTAGTGTAGGTATCGGATAAATTAATACATTGGCTGATTTGGTAGTTTTAACAACTTCATTTTTTCCTGTGGCTACTCCTATACTAATCGCACCATAATACCACCACTCCA
>JAGPCI010000315.1 GCA_018058165.1 Bacteroidia bacterium | reverse complement strand
TGAAAATAAACTTTCTGCCACCTTGATACACCAATTGTAATTATTTATGCAGCACAATACATTCGATTTATTGCTTGAAAACCAAATAAATAAAAATTTATGTTTGCTTTTTAAGTTATTGTCTTACCTTTGTAAGTGAATACTTACTAACAATTAATAGAAAATATTATGCAAGGAAAAAATAACATCGCAATTGGCTTCTTAGTAATGGGGCTTTTTATGGCTTATGGTTTTTTACTTATTTACCTAAGAGATTTTGCTCCAGATGCAAAAGAGTGGGCAGCATCATACAGTAACGGCAAACATTTTGAAAGCAGGTTGGCTCATGTGCATGGCAATTTATTTGCGTTTTTAAATATTGTAATTGGGTATTTATTAATTCAGTTTAAACACCAACTTAAAAACATAAAAGCAATATCGGGCTTGGCTTTAACTGGCTTATTAATGCCAGTTGGTATTTTAGCAGAAGTATATTTGGGATTACCTCCTGCATTAGTTTTAGTTGGCGCTATTGCTATTACTGCCTCAGTAATTTGGTTAGGGTTTTCGTTTATGAATTTAAACTTGCAAAATGGAAAATAAGGCATTTACAGACAGACAAATTGAGATAATGGAAGCAGCAACGCTTCGTATTGATAAATGTGGCATACAAGAGTTAACCATAAAAAATCTTGCTGCCGATTTAAATTTATCGGAAGCCGCATTGTATCGTCATTTTAAAAGTAAAAACGAAATTTTACTTGGCCTTTTAACTTATTTTATCTTAGAAATGAATGATAGAATAACTAAAATGATGCTGGATAAAGCGCAACATCCTTCTGAACAGTTAAGGTTAATTTTTGCTTCTCAACTAAATACTTTCGTTAAAAAACCAGCTATAGTTAGTGTTATTTTTTCGGAAGGTATTTTTCAGTTCAATAAAGAGTTATTGGATAAGGTTTCGGAAATGATGGCATTGATGCAAACAAACATTGGCACTTTGGTAAATACAGGCCAAAACACTGGTGTTTATGCAAAATTGCTTGGTAAAGAGGCAATCACTACCATAATAATGGGCAGTATGCGCATGGTGGTTTTAAAATGGAAACTATCAGGCAATAAATCAAACCTAGTTAAAGATGGCGAAAGTGTATTAAATGGAATTTTAAAAATGTTAGAAAAATGAAAAAGTATATCACCAAAATATCCGCAATTGTTTTATCCGGATTTGGATTGCTTACCCTGTTTTTAAGCACATCTGTTATTCTCGATTTATTTGATATGAGGGCCAAAGAAGGAAACTATGTTTTGTTTGTAGTTTGGTCTAATTTTATAAGCAGTGTTATTTATTTGTTTGCTGCTTATGGTTTTATTAAGTATAAAAATTGGACAGCCACAGCATTGTTTTCTTCAGTGCTTATATTGGTATTGGCACTTGTTGGTTTGTTTATACATATTGCCATTGGTGGTATTTATGAAACAAAAACGGTAGGCGCTATGATTTTTAGAATTGGTTTAACCTTATTTTTTGCATTGGTGGCACATTTTACAATTAAAAAAAAGTTACAAAATGATAACATTTAAATCAACCATAATACTTGCTGTAATTAGCGTGTTTATTTATAGTTGTGGCAATTCGGCTAGCAATGTTTCAACAACACAAGCTACAACTATTGCAGAAGAAGAGCATCACCACAATGATGGACCTATTGTGTTAAACGAAGGCGAAAAGTGGGTAGTGGATGAAGAAATGATGGTTCATATTAAAAACATGAATAATGATGTAAATACATTTGAAGCAAACTCACCAACCGACTATGCAGTGCTTGCAAAAAAAATAGAAAACAATATCGAATTGCTTACATCAAACTGCACCATGACAGGCCAAGCGCACGATGAGTTGCATAAATGGTTATTGCCTTTTATTGATTTGTCGGAAGCGTTTAGTGCAAGTAAATCAACACAAGAATTTGCCGATAATTTACAAAAAATCAAAATATCTTTTGTAACCCTTAATACCTATTTTAAATGAAAAAGTCGTTAGTAATTGTAGCATTTTTATCTATTGCAAGTTTGTTGTTAAATAGCTGTACTGATAAACAATCTTCAACCCAAACAAATAAGGAAACACCAAAGCAAGTATTAGCTATTGAGGTTGCAGAAATTAACTACTTAGAAATTGGTAAAGATTTGGCTATACAAACTAAATCTAGTTTAGGAAAACATTTAACAAATGCAATAGCAGAAAAGGGTTCAGCAGGAGCTGTTGAGTTTTGTAATATCAAGGCAATTACTATTACCGATAGCATGTCGATGGTGCTAGATGCAAAAATAAAACGAGTTAGCGACAAGCCGAGAAATCAAAATAACACTGCTAATGAAGCCGAGTTTGCCTACATACAAAAATGGAAACAAGCCAAAGCAAATGGTGAAAAGCAACCACCTATAGTTACCGAAATTGATGGAAAAATGGTAGGTTATTATCCAATTATCACTAATCAAATGTGCATGCAATGCCATGGTATACCAGATGTAGATATTGATACGGCAACACTCAAAAAAATTAAAAAGTTATATCCAACTGATCAAGCAATTGGTTATTTAGATAATGAAATAAGGGGGATTTTTGTTGTTGAAATGAATAAAAAATAAAATGATAAAGTGATGAAATATTATATCTCAAAAACAATAGTTGGAACTACATTGGTTGCTATTAAACCAAAGGTAGAAGAAGAATTAAAGAAACAAGGTTTTGGAGTGCTTACCGAAATTGATTTGCAAGCAACCATGAAAAAAAAGCTTGATAAAGATTATTTACCGCATATAATTTTAGGGGCGTGTAATCCTGTTTACGCTGATAAAGTGTTGAGCATTGAACCAACTATTGCTACCATGTTACCTTGCAATGTTACCATTAGAGAATTGGGTAATGGTGATGTAGAAGTGGCTATGATAGCACCTGCTATTGCCATGAGTGCAGTTGGAAATGATTTGTTAGCACAGGCGGCTAATGAGGTTCAAGAAAAAA
>JAGPCI010000069.1 GCA_018058165.1 Bacteroidia bacterium | reverse complement strand
ATCATATAACCTACAGAATGGTAAACCTGCAACCACTTGAGGTGGTTCTAATAATACTCGATAGTTACCTGTATCACCTATAGTTTGGGTAAACTTTAAGTCGATGTTGTTTTTTGTAATGCTGTCAATAATCGAATCATCTGACCGGACAACAGTATACTTAAATTCGGTATAACTTATGGTATCAGAAACATTGGTTATTAAAAACGGTTGATCAACACACACCACTTGTTTATCTAATGTAATCTCAGCAGGATACGACCTACGCACATTGATTCTAATTGGCACATTATTACCATCAAAAGTATCTGGGTAGTAAACAATCTTACAACCATTATTATCAGATTGAGGGTTGTTATCATCACTCCTTGCAAAAATATAGAACACCCCTGAGTCGTTATAAGTAAACGTAAGCGTATCATATTGATTTAAGCTTGTAGACGACTGTTGATTTGCATCACCCCAAAGGAAGTCAGTACGTCTTGTAGGCTTATCTGCAGGACCAGTTCCACCAAACACATCGGCCAAGTTAACAACCTTAACAGTAAATGGAGTGCAACCAACCGTATCAGAAATTACTTGGAAGAAAGGACGAGGACCTGCAATGTTAATATTAACAAATCCAGTGTCTTTACAGCCTTGTGCTGTTTCAACTACCAATTTAATTCTGAATGCGCCATTACCACGGTAATTCCAAATTGCTGTGTCAATAAATAGAGCGTCAGCACGTATTAACGTGTCAGCGGTTTTGCGCTCACCAAACCACCAGTAATTTCTATTTACTTGGTCTCCCACACCCATTGTTGGGTCAAATCTAATACTGTCATATGGATTGTTAGGTAAACCTCCAATCGGAGCCATTGTAGAGCGATCCCAAAAAACAATTGGAGCACCACAATTAAAATTGCCTGGCTTAACAACTGGAACAGCTTTAGGATCAGAAACATAAACAGTACAATAAGCGGTATCCCAACATCCGTTTTTATCACGGCTTAACATGGTTACTAAGTATTGTCCAGCATCTTTGTATTTATGAATTGGGTTAGTCCACATTGCTGAATCACCATCACCAAAGTAGTATTTAACCTTTTCAATGTATGCTCCGCATTGGTCAAAGTCATTAATGTCTATTGAACCTTTTTTCCAGTAGTCAAAAAGATCGTAATGATATCCGTTATACGGAGCACCATGAACTGTATCTATCGCTTCAACACAAGTACCTTGATTTTTTACAAATCTGCCATTTGGATTAAAAATTGGGTGTGATAAAGAACAATCTTTACGGTAATAACGTATAGAATCGTAGAAATGAACAGGTTCGTTTTTACAGAATACACTATCAAAATTCAAGTTGGCATCTCTAGATTTTACCTCGTTTATTACACCACGAACCAATAATTTATTATCAACAGTTTGTTTTCTACACTCCTTGGTACTTATTAGCTGATGACGCACTGCTCTTGGTGCTGAACCAGAACGTTTGCAATCTGCTTGGTAAGAACTAGCCCAATAAGTGTGTTTAACTGGCAATAACATTTTTGCTGCATCCATATACTCGGTGCGGTAAAAGATTTTAATACTATCTGTATGCGCAATTGTAAATGTTTCACCACACTCACTCCATATTATCGAATCGTTTGTTGCAACAGGACCACCACGAACCAATGAGCCACTTGGATTAGTACTTGGGTCGTATAAGCGCATGCTATAATTATCAATATAGCGAATAGTTACATTAGCATTAGGTAATCCATTAGGGAAAGGAATACTATCAATTAAATCACCTATTACCTTTTCGCCACATGTTCCAAACCAGTAGTTGTAGCGTACCCTACGGAAACCATCAACAAAATAACCATCTGTTAAACCTGGTTTTGGGCTATAATAAAAACTATCTACTGTTACAGAGTTGTCACCCCAATCAATGGTACTGCTATGTATAAATGTTTGTGTACTATCAAGGTAAACAAAGTTAACCTGATCGCTCTTACAATAGTATTTACAAGCTCCATTAGTAGGAATATTAGTTATTGGATCATAAATAGGATCTACATAAAAACGACCATCTAAATCGGTAATGTTTAATAAATTATGATACCAAACCGTATCCGAAATACAAGGGTTATTAGGGTCGCCTGTACCAATTGCCAAACCAATGGTAATATCACCAGTAGGGTTAGCCGGAGGAATAAACGTTACACCACTAACTGGAGAAACTTCGTACGGGATAGTATTGGTTCCATAGTGGTACCAAAAATTGGTTCCACCTGGAGCGTTCCACCTGTTTGGCGGCATAAAATATTGGTTATAATCTGGGTTAAGCGAGAATGGTGGGTAAGTTAAACCACCATCTGTGGTAGAAAATGTACCACCCGCTTGAGGTGCTGGGCCAACAGCACCAGTATAATTAACAAAGCCATCCAATTTACAAGGGGTTTGATCTCGCCTATCTGCCATAGAGTCTAAGTTAACCCTTATCCATGCACCACCACAATCTGGGCTAACACCAGGATATTGACCTAATAAATCATCCACAGAACCTAACATAAACTGAATACCAGCTTGGTCGGGGTTAAAGTAACTACCAGGGCATTCTTTACCTTTTACGCCTAATCCTGAAGCATCTGGGCGCATTAGTTTTATTTGCACTTGGTCATCGTCTTTACAATCATTAGTATCTAGTTTTAAAGTGTCATTTACAACTAGGTAACTTTTAGCGCCTACGTTATTAAAGGTATCTTGCTCAAATTGCTCAACAGTGTAACATTTTTGAACAGCTTTGTCGAATAAATAGCGGTACAATGTTCTAGTTCCATCTGCCATGGCACCATAATTATGTCTAATACCTACTCCTTCAAAACTAGTATACTTTGCTTCCATCGAATCTTTAAGCGGATCTACAACAAATCCTTTAGGAAAAAATCCGTAACCGCCACGTTTGGTGCTACCCCAAAAGCCTAAAACAGGATCTGGAGCACCGTTATTTAGCGTAAATCTGTTATATGGTAATAAATCTTGCGGTGCTGGCTGCCCATTTTGATCAACGGACTGAACCGTATCAATTCGTGGCCATAAACCATAAGGTGCTGGGCCAGATTGTTGCGTTAAACTCCAAGTACCATCTTGCGGATTTAAATAAACTGGTTTGCCCCAAAACACAGAATCTTCCGGTGTTACTAGGATTTTCTTCGGATTTGCAGTTGCTAGTGTATCTGCAGGATTAAGCGAATAGGCATTAAAATCCCAAGGCATAAAGTCGTGGCCTTTAAGGTACCAGTTGTATATTACATCCCAGCTAGTGTATTGATGAATAGGAAGTGTATCAGCAGAATAACGACAATCAAGACGTCTTCCTTCAAATACTTTACCATCTTGTCTCCAATAACCATCGCTAAATGCATATTGATCTTGCGCAGTAGCCCAACCACCTAAAGGCGGATAACCTACTTTTGGTACCAAAAACGAAGTACATTGCGGAGCAACATCATCGCCAAAATCCCAACGGGTAAACACGTGGTCTGATTTATACCATTGGTTTGTATTTACAAAATTAACAACATTGTATTTTCCAGATGCCAAAGGAAGGCATTGGTTTTGCTCTAGCGGGTTAAGTGTAACCATGTTAGGTGGATCTTCAATCCTTGCTCTGGGGCCAATAACTTCTATCCTTACTGTATCAACTTTTCTACAAGTAGGGTTTGGTTGTAATGGCCATAAAGTTAATGTGACATTATATGGGCCTAAACCTTTTACAAATGTATGGGTTGGTTGCCACTGAGAGTTGTTAAAGTTTTGTTGTTGAGAAGGTGGATCATCAAAATTCCATAGCAACTCTCCATTACCCGGATCAATCATTGGATTAGGCGTTTGACGGAAAACTAGTGTACTAAAGTTTTCAAAATCAAAACAAACAGAGTCGCGTTGTATGGTATCAAAACCACTTAAATGTGATGATGCATCCATTACTATTACAATATTCTCCGGTTTTTTTCCAGGGGTAGTTGGTGTTAAACGAAAGCTATCAATACAGCCCGTATTGTCTTCTACTGTTAATGCCGGAAAAAACACGCCATTTTTACAATAGTTGTGAGTTATCGTATCGTATGTTAAAGAGTCTATAGGTAAATTCCAAGGTTTGCTGCGTGTCATGGTAGTGCCATCGCCAAAATCCCAAGTGTAACTGTTTAAGTCGCTAAACGGCACAATATGGTTATTTTTTAACATAAAAGGGCTACAAACGCAACCACGATTACCCAATACAACAAAGCTTGGAGAAATGTTTTGTTTAATAGTTAACATACCAGAATAGGTGGTGTCTTTTCTACAACCTAAACTATCTGTTACCCTTATGGTAATATCAAATTTACCGTTTGTATTGTAACTATGAGAAAGCTGTTGGCCAAGAAATGGGAAAGGAGTAACATCTACCCTACCATCACCCCAAATTGTTTCAAGACGATAAATACGGTTATCTGTTTTGGTAGAGTTATTGGTTAACGTAACCAAGTTACCTCTAAAGCACTGTATGCTTGGGCCCACAACTGATGCCAAAGGCACTGGTAATCGATAAACAATAATTGGTATGGTGTTTTCTACCTTACCGCCATTACTTAAATTAACTGTTACCTTAATTGTTTTTGGGCCAGGAACCGTGTACAAATACTGTGTATTGTAGTTTGGTCCACCGCCAGGAACGGTGTTTTCAATAACGCCATCATTATTAAAATCAAAACCACAATTACTAGCAGTAACACCAGCGGGTAAACCCGATAACGCTGCGTCCATTGTAATCTGATCACCTAAACATACCGTTGGAGACGATAGTGTAAGTGCCAATGATTGTGCTTGGGCATAATTAAATCCCAAAAGCGAAATTAGAAGTAATAAATAAAACTTTAGTACTTGTTTTTTCATTGTACTTGATTGGTTGTTTTTGAGCCGTAGCCGACCAACATCTGTTGGTAAGTTGGGCATAATTTTTAATTGATAATAATGTGCTAACATATATTTTAAAATTTAAATTGTCAAATTATTGTTTTAATAATACAAAACCCTGCTCAATTTTAGGGGCTTCCATGCCCTCTACTTGATACCTAAAAACGAGTACATATAGGCCCGGTTGGCAGTTTTCGCCTGTTTTCTGGTTTGTTCCGTTCCAGTGCTTATTTTTATCTTTACTTTCAAAAACTACATTCCCTTTTGCATCAGTAATTTTTAAATCAAACAGTATTTCACTTTCAATTGTAATTACAAATTCATCATTATAACCATCGGCATTTGGTGTAAATACATTTGGAATGTTTGGTCTTAAAAACGCTTCATCAACAACATTATTTACTAGGTTGGTTGGTGCGTTTTCTGCTTTGGGTTGATTGGGGTTGTGGGGTTGTGAAGGTGTTACTATTTCCTCGTGTTTATTCACTTCAATTGGAGGTAATAATTCAACCACCTTTTTTGTGTCAATTGTTTTGTCTAAACCAATAAAATTTGTAGTTGGTAATTTCGAGGTTTTGTTGGATTGATTTGGTTTTTTACTTGGTTTTTTATCAACTACAACTTCATTATTGACAACTGGTTTTTGTTGTTCAACTACGCTGGCTATCGGTTCAATTTGAGTTGATGTGATGGTATTGTCGGTTGTAATTTCATTTGTTTGCTCTACAAAGGTGTTATTGGTTTTTGAAGGTTGATTATCCTTGTTTATTACCACCCAAGCAGCTGCCGAAATAGCAACAACACCAATGGTAGTGGCTATAATAACTTTACTACCAATACCTGCAATGGTTTTTACCGAAGCAGCAACTGGTGCAGCAGGCACAATTGGCAATTGGTTGCTGATAAACTGCCAAGCATCGGCCGGAGGAGGCGAAGAAAGGTTGCCCATTTCTTGCTTTAACAGTTCATCTAAATTTATTTTATCTTTCATTACTATTGTTTTTCATTTTTAATAGTGCATCTTGAAGTTGCACCCTTGCCCTGCTTAATTGAGATTTTGAGGTGCCCTCACTAATTCCCAATAATTCGGCAATTTCTGCGTGGCTATATCCTTCTACAATAAACATATTAAGAACAGTGCGGTAACCAGGAGCTAAGTTATTTATGGCCACTAAAATTTCTTTTTGGCTCATTCGCTCTACTGTAAAGTCGTTATGAGGTTGGCTAAAAGCGGTATCTACATCACTGTGATACATGTGCACTTTGTTTACCCTATAAAACTCTAAAGCGGTATTTACAAAAATGCGTTTCATCCACCCCTCAAAGGAACCAGCAAAACTAAACTGCCCCATTTTAGTAAAAACTTTCACAAACCCATCTTGCAATATATCTTTCGCCTCATCGGCATTGCTACTGTATCTCAAGCACACTCCATACATTGTTTTTGAATAGGTGTCGTATAGCGATTTTTGCGCTAACCTATTGCCTTTCAAACACTCTTGTATAAGTTCATGCTCGTTTTGTTTGTTCACGTTTCTACTGGTTAAATTTTAGATGAATTTATGCAATGCAAGGTTGCAATTGCCCCAACAAAAGTTAAAAGTTTCTTTATGCAACGCAATTACAGCAATATTTATCTAACTTAGCACACCACTTGATTTAAAATTTTGTGCTAAAAAAGTTGTTACGGTATAGTATTTTATTGTGTTGGTTTATACTGCCACAAGCCAATGTGCTAGCACACCAAGGTGATGTAGTGCCAGCAAATACAGGCTTTATTGCAAATAAGGGCCAATGGTTAAACAATGCTAAATACTTAATTAACTTAAAGGGTGCACAAGTTTTTATGGAGCCAACAGCCTTTCAATATTTTTTTGAAAACGAGCAAGACGTGGCCGAATATTTTAACCACACATCAAACCCACACTTATTTAAGTCAAAAATAATTAACAGGCACGCTATTCGGGTTGATTTTTTAAATGCAACAGCAAATGCTATAAATGGCGAAGAACGATTACCACATTATTACAACTTTTTTAATGGCAACGATGCATCCCTTTGGAAGGGCGAAGTACCCACTTACAATAAAATAATTTATACCCAATTGTATCCGGGTGTTTCTGCTCATGTTTATCCATCAACAAACGGAGGTTTAAAGTATGATTTTATGGTGTCGGCAAAGGCATCAACCCAACTAATAAAATTGCAATACAGTGGTGCCGATAAACTTAAATTAAAAAATGGCAACCTAGTTATAAAAACCAGTGTAAATACATTTACCGAAACTCAGCCTTATGCCTATCAAATTATTAACGGCATTAAACAAGAGGTAATCTGTAATTTTGTATTAAACAAAAACATAGTAAGTTTTGAGGTGGGAGATTACAACCCAAATTACACCTTAATTATAGACCCTGAGCTTATTTTTAGCACCTATAGCGGAAGTAGCGTTGATAATTTTGGCCATACTGCAACGTATGATAACAATGGAAATTTATACACCGCAGGTATTGCTCGTAATGCCACCGATTTTCCGAATGGGCGATACCCAACCAATGCTGGAGCTTTTCAAACCAATTGGGGGGGTGGCTTAGGTAGTTGGCCACAATACGGTTTCCCGTGCGATATAGCCATTAGTAAATATAACAACGATGGAACAGCCCTAATGTATGCAACCTATTTGGGTGGAGATAAAAATGATTATCCGCTAAGCTTAATTGCCGATGCCAACGAACAGTTGTTGGTATTAGGAGTAACATTATCTACAAATTTTCCGGTAAGTGCAAATGGAGCTGTTCGCTTAAAGTCCGACACTTTTGATATCACAGTAACTCGTTTTACTGCAAATGGAAGTGCTTTGGTGGGTAGCACATTTTTAGGTGGTAATGGAACTGATGGAATCAACATTGCCGATTCGCTCAGGATGAATTACTCTGATGAGTTTAGGGGTGAAATTCAACTTGCACCAAATGAGGATGTGGTTTTGGTTTCGTCAACTACATCAACAAACATTCCTGTATCGATTGGGGCATATCAGCCTGTTAAAGGTAGTGGACAAGACGGTGTAGTTTTTAGATTAGATGCCGCACTTACCACAATAAAAAACTGCACTTATTTGGGCGGAAATAAACATGATGCCTTATACTCTATTGAAGTTTTTAGCAACGGAGATGTGGTGGTAGCAGGCGGCACACAGAGCCAAAACCTAAGCCCAACTATAGGTTACCAAATGGCAAATTACCGCGGAGGCATAAGCGATGGTTTTATGTATAAACTAAGCAGCGGCTTAACTACTAATTTAGGTATGCGATATTGGGGAAGTAACAGTTACGACCAATCGCATTTTGTAAAACTCGACCAAAGCGAAAACATATTGGTAATGGGCCAAACCTATGATAGTGTTTTAGTAACACCAGGGACCTATAGTGTTAGTAAAGGAAATATTTTTATCAGCAAGTTTTCGCCCAACTTAGCCAATGTTATTTTTTCAACCCAAATAGGTGGTGGTAGCTTGCACAATGCACTTTCGCCAAGTGCATTTATGGTTGATGTGTGTGGCAGAATTTATGGTTCTTTATGGGGTGGAATTGTAAACTACCAATCAAGATACAGGGCATTAAACCCTACTGGATTTAATAGTTCAACCAATAACTTACCCGTTACACCCAATGCCTATTTACCTACAACTGATGGAAGCGACTTTTATTTATTTGTACTTAGTGCTAATGCCGATAGTTTAAATTATGCTACCTTTTTTGGTGAGCCATGGGGTGCCGACCATGTGGATGGTGGCACAAGCAGGTTTGATAAGAGAGGTATCATGTACCAATCTGTTTGTGCAAGTTGTAATGAAGGTGTAACAGGAACTTTTCCAACTACACCAGGAAGTTATTCGCCCAAAAACAAAAGCCCAAGGTGTAGCAATGCTACTTTTAAATTTGATTTTAGGCAAGGCAGTGTATTAACTGCAGATTTTAAAATTGAACCCAGAAATGGTTGCGGAAATAAGCGCATGCAATTTGTAAACAACTCATACAATGCAACCAAAAATTATTGGTATATTAATGATGTTTTAGTAGATAGTTCGGTTAATTACACCGACTCGTTTACCGTGCTGGGTAATTATACAATAAAGCTAAAAATATTTAATGCCTTAGCTTGTAATATGGTTGATTCGATGGTTAAAACATTTACTGTACAAAACTCAACCCACGCAAAAATTAGTGTAGTACAAGATAGTTGTGGACCAACTGTTTTTTTGTATAACCAAAGTACATCAGACAATGGCCAACCCCTTAAGTTTATCTGGTATTTTGGAGATGGTGATACCAGTACTTTAAATAACCCAGTTCATTTTTATAACACTAACGGAATATATAATATTAGTTTAGTAACCGACCCCGGAAATTTTTGTGCAGATACCGCTGAATTTCCAATAGATTACAAACGTGAAGGAAGAAACTTGCGTGCTTATTTTTTGCCAAATGATACATTACGCTGCGGACCAACAATTATTGAAGCTCGTAACCAAAGCGAAAACGGTTTAAAACATTTTTGGTACGTTAACAATCAATTGGTTTCTCAAAATATAATTGGCATTGATACCATTGTTTATCAAGGAATATATAAAATAAAGCTAGTAGTTAGTGATAGCACCACTTGCAAATTGGTTGATTCGTTTGAAAGAACATTTAGTGTATTAAGCGAAAAATTCCCCGAGTTTACTTACCTATTAGATAGTTGTTCGCTAAAGGTAAATTTTACCAACAATACCAATTTTACTGTGGGTGATACAGCATATTTTTTATGGAATTTTGGGGATGGGACATCATCAACCCAATTTAACCCAACACACAAATATGCAGATACAGGTTGGTATAATGTGGTGCTTTCTATTAACAAGGGTTTTATGTGCGAACATATACAAACCAAACAAGTTAGGGTTGATGTAAATAACCGCATATTGTTGGCCAGGTTTGATTTAACACCTGAACCCATATGTGAACCAACAATAGTTACGGCAAACAATAACAGCATTAATTCTGCTAGAAGCTATTGGATAATTAATCAAATAATTAAAGATAGCATTAACCAAAACTATGTTGACACCATCTTACAAGCTTCATCTTTTGATATAAAATTGGTGGTGTATAACCCATTTACTTGTAATTTATACGACACACTGGTAAAATCATTTATAGCATATCCTGGGGCAATGGCTGCTTTTGATGTAAAAAAAGACAGTTGTTCAAATTTGGTATTGTTTAAAAACCTATCCGTTAGCAACAGCCAAACCGCTACAACTTATTTATGGCAATTTGGGGATGGAAACACAAGCAATCAAACAAGCCCAACCCATTTTTACAGTATAGATAGTACCTATCAAATAACTTTAATTACCAATGCCAATACTCCTTGCGCAGATACTGCAATTAATACAATAACGTATAACGCAAATAGCCATTTACTTGAAGCCGCATTTACAATAACTGATAGTGCAATTTGCGCACCTGCATATTTTGCTACAACCAACACAAGCGTTAACGGCAAATCGTTTTATTGGTACGTTAATAATA
>JAGPCI010000068.1 GCA_018058165.1 Bacteroidia bacterium | reverse complement strand
AATATTCAAATAAAATAATAGATAAAGTCGGGCTAATTTGGCCCGACTTTTTTTATGGGTAAAGTTTATTATTTACCGCAGTGTTTTGGATAAATTTTGGCAGATGGTTTTTCGTCTATTTTACTCGAAATAAATTTCAAAAAAAGCATCAATTACAGCAGTTTTGATATTTAAATCCATTCAATTGTTTTTTACTCCCCAATTTTTGCAATAGTTCCTTAAATTGCCGCTTCATACAAATTTTTTAAAATGAAGAAACTGGTATTTTTAATTGCAATAATAAGTTTGGCTTTTGCTGCACAAGCGCAGCGCAGTTTTAGCTTTGATGTTTTGCAATACCCAAACGATTTAGATGATTATTTTGACAAAAGCGGAAGCAGCACTGCAAAGGATGCTGTAGCCGAATTTATAAGTTACTACAACTCGGGTAAGTTTACTAACAAACAAAAAATTCAGATGATAAAACTTACCAATCAAATGTTAAGTTTTAATTACCAACCCAGCCCGCATTTCGAAAATTACTTTAATGCCATAAATGGTTTGGTGGTAAATAATTTGGTGGCGAAATTCGATAATTGGCATAAGGCAACCGAAAAAGCTTTTACCCAAGGTAAAACTGAGTGTTACAATTTTTTAGAAATATCTAGCAATGTATTGTACTTTAAAGTGTTACTTAAAACTCCCGGTATAAATTGGACAGCCACAAACCTCGATGTAGATTTTACCAGTAAAACTACACCCATGTTTATATTTAAAAATACCGATTTGTTTGGTATTACTCCTGGCGATACATTAGAAATTTATAGAACATCGGGTACTTATGATGCGGCCAAAAGTATGTGGTACGGGCGTGGCGGACGAACAGATTTTACCCGTGTTGGTTTAGATAGTGCTAAAGTGTTTTGCGATTTAAATGGCTTTAAACTTAATTTGGCCGATGGCGATTTAATAGCAGATTCGGCTATGTTTAACTACATTGGATTATTGGATCAGCCATTATATGGTAAGCTTGTAGATAAGGCTATGGCAAAATCTTTGGGTAACAAATCGGTGTATCCACGTTTTGATTCTTACCTTAAAACCTTTAGTCAATTAAGTTTTGGCCGAGGAAAATATACTGGAGGCTTTGGTATGCGTGGCGATGAAATAGTGTGCAAAGGAAGTGATAGCACCACAGCCGATTTGGTTTTTTATTTTAAAAACAAACCCGTTTTGCGTATTGCAGCACAAGAAATGATTTTAAGAGGTGATAGAATAGGCACACAAAAAGCGGCTGTATCTATTTACCTCGAAAAGGATTCTATATTTCACCCACAGTTAGAGTTTGGATATAAGTTATCAAATGATTATGTATCCCTTTACCGCGATAAAAAACAAGGCGTAAGTAGCACTCCTTTTTATGATAGTTACCATAAAGTAGAGTTTTATTGCGATCAAATTAAATGGGATTTAAATAACCCATCAATAGATATTGATATGATTAATGATGATGAACCAGCAAGGTTCGAGTCGGTTAATTATTTTAGGGATGTGCGTTACGAGCGTATTCAAGGTATGCTGGGTTATAACCCATTGCAAAGGGTAAAATTATATTGCGAAAAATTTAAAGTGAGCGGGTTTACCATAAAAGATTATGCTGCAAATTTTAAAAGCGAAGTAAGTTCCATTAGGTTACAAATGATTACTTTAAACGATTATGGTTTTGTAACTTTTGACGAAAAAAGAGATTATGTAACCGTAAAACGTAAATTAAAAGATTATGTAAATGCACATTTTGGTTCAACAGATTATGATGCCATTACATTTTTATCAGTAACAGGAAAGCAGTATACCAATGCATCAATTAGTTTAATAAATAACGATTTGCAAATTGAAGGTGTGCCACAGTTTTATTTTAGCGATTCGCAAAATGTATACATCATTCCGCGTAACCAACGAATTACCTTAAAGAAAAACCGTAACATGGATTTTTCGGGAAAATTACGAGCAGGTAAAGCCGATTTTTATGGCAATGGTTTTAGTTTTGATTACAACACTTTTCAGGTACGCTTAAATAACGTAGATTCTATGAAATTTTTGTACCGCGACTCTAAACTTGGGGTTGATTTACCCATAAAAAGTGCGATTCAAAATATTTATGGAACACTTGCCATTGATCATCCTTACAATAAAAGTGGTCGAAAAAAGTTCCCCGGTTATCCCATATTTAAATCAGATGTGGGCTCCAAGGTGTATTATGATAAACCATCAACCCAACTTGGTGTGTACGATAGAAATCGGTTTTATTTTGATGTAGAACCCTTTACCATGGATAGTTTAAATGAACTTGATTTAGAAAAAATGGCCTTGGGTGGTACATTGGTTTCGGGTGGTATTATTCCCGATTTAAAATATGCCTTGTACCTTCAACCCGATAAATCGCTTGGCTTTAAATTAAAACGTACCGATGCAGGTTATCCAATGTATGGTGGTAAGGGCAGAGGTTTTGTTGATTTAGCATTGAGTGATGAAGGATTTTTTGGTACAGGAGAAGTTAATTATTTAGCATCTGTTTCTAAATCCGATCAGTTTGTAATGTTACTCGATTCCTTAAATGGGCAGTGCAATACATTTGATAATAAACGAACGGCTATATTTCCTGATGTGGTAGCAACCAATACCTATAACCATTGGATGCCATATAAAGATACCATGCTTATTACCCGTACCGAAGCTGAGATTCCTTTTAGCAATAAAAGAGCAACTTTAGATGGAACCATTATTTACACACCAAGTAGTATGCATGCTACCGGTGCCATAAAAGTAGAGGAGGCCCAATTAACTTCGTATGATTTTTGGCTACAGCCTGATCAAATATTAAGTGAAGAAGCATACTTTAAATTATACGATTTGGATGACAAAAGTAAATTTGCATTTAGTTCGGCATCGGTTAATGCTCGGGTTGATTTAGAAAACAGATTAGGTGATTTTAAATACAACAAAAAGGGAGTTATTAATGCTTATTTTAACTTTAACTTATATGCAGGTTCGTTTGATGAGTTTTTCTGGAGAATGGATCCTAGAACAGTAGATTTTAAATCGGCCGAGCCAGATGGAAAAAATACGTATTTAGTATCAACCCGCAAACAGCAAGATTCGTTAACTTTTACCACATCTATTACTACTTTAGCTATTAAAGATTACACCATGTATGCTAAAAAAATACCATTTATAGCAGTGGGTGATGCGCAAATTTTTCCGGATAGCAATAAGGTTGTAATACGCGGAAATGCTGAAATTGATGTGTTAAATCGTGCAAAAATTCAAGCCGATACTGTAAATCGTTACCACAATATTGATAGTGTAAGTATTAAAATCGCGGGTAAATTTAATGTACAAGGTTCGGGTAAGTATCAATATGTAGATAAGAAGAAAAATGTGCAGAAATTTTTTATGGACGAAATTTTCATAAACAAAGCACATCAGTTAATTGGTAAATCAAACATACCTGATACCATCAACTTTTTTGTTGGTCCTAAAATACAATTTAGGGGTAAGGCGGTGCTAACATCTGTAGTTAAAAATTTAGAGTACGATGGTTATTTCTTGCCAGTTCATACACTTCCGTTACCAAAAACAGAGTGGTTTAAAAATGCCGCAGTTGTTAATCCCGATTCGGTTTACATTAACGTAAAATCGCCAAGCAAAAACATGAATCAACAAACCATATACAATGGCTTTAATATTAGTAACGATTCGGCCCATGTTTATACTATGTTCTTTTCGCGCAAGCGTAACCAAAGCGACCCAGAATTGATGAAGATTGAAGGAACATTGTTTTATGACGAAAAAAATAAAGAATTTAAAATGGGTAGTTTCGAAAAACTATTTAACAACTCGTATAAAGGTAATTTAATGACCGTTAATGAGGAGGCTAAAAGTATTTCGGGCGAGGGTATGGTAAATATGGGTTTTGATAAAACTAAGTTTGAAGTAAAAGCAGCCGGAAATATAAATTACAGTTTGGTTGATACTTCGTTTAATATGAATTTGGTAATGTTGCTTGATTTTCCTTTCCCACAACCTGCTTTGCGTATTATGGTCGATTCATTGTCTGACCAATCATTATCAGCCGAAGTTCCTAAATTTGATGGTCCATTTTTAAGTAAAGCACTTGCCGAAGTGGTAGAAGATAAAAACATAAAACGTGTAGTTGAAGACCTTGAACAGGATAAAACCATTCGCTCAATTAGTAGTTTAGAAAAAACCATATTTTTTACCGACTTAAAAATGGTTTGGAATCCGTTAACCAAATCAATGATGTCTGATGGAGATATGGGAATTAACTCATTTGGAAAATATAAATTTGAAAGAAAAGTAACAGGTAAAATGCAATTTATTAAACGCAGAAGTGGCGAAGATTTTACCTTGTTTATACAAAGTGTAGTTGGCAGTTGGTATTACTTTAAGTTTCAAAAAGGTATTATGTACACTGTTGGTTCCGACCCAATGTATAATAAATTGATAAAAGATAACAGCGATAAAATTTCAAAAAAGGATGACTATAAGCTGCGTTTAGCTAATATATCAGCCAAAAACCAGTTTTTACGTGCTTTAAATAAAAAATAATATGAACCAACAGATTTTAATTTATGTAGCTTGTGTAGTAGCATATTTATTAGGCTCAATACCTAGCAGTGTATGGGTAGGTAAAATATTTTTTGGGGTTGATGTGCGCGAGCATGGCAGCGGTAATGCAGGAGCTACAAACACCTTACGTGTATTGGGCAAGCCAGCAGGTTTTACGGTGTTGTTTCTCGATTTTTTTAAAGGAATTGCAGCTGCAAGTTTGGTGCTTTATTCTGGTGTAATTTCAAATTCCAATTACCTAATAGAGTATAAAATGCTTTTTGGGGCACTTGCCGTAATAGGTCATATTTACCCTGTATTTGCTGGTTTTAGAGGCGGTAAAGGCATTGCAACTGTTATTGGTGTAGTAGCGGGCATGGATTGGCAATTGGCATTGGCTTGTTTTATTACTTTTGTAATTATTGTGGCCATTACCAAATACATTTCGGTTGGCTCTATGTTATCAGGTTTAATTAGTCCACTTTATGCTGGGTTAATACACAATTGGGAGGAAAAAAATTTAGTGTATTTTTGCATGGTTGTTGGTGTGTTGGTTGTTTACACACATAGGGCCAATATAAAACGTTTGCGCAAAGGCGAAGAGAGTCGTTTTTCATTAGCCAAAAAACCAACGCAAATTAAAAGTTAGTTTATTATGAAAGAGGTTTTAATTGAAGAAGAATTAGCAGAAGTAATAGATGAAATTACAGATAGAGAGAAATTGATTCTGCATAATGACGATATCAATACTTTTGATCATGTAATAGATTGTTTGGTGCGCATTTGCAAGCACGATGAGTTGCAAGCAGAACAATGCGCATTGCTGGTTCATACCAAAGGTAAAGCAACTGTAAAAACAGGCGCTCGTGGCGATTTAATTGCCCAATGCCAAGCATTATTAGATGAAGGTTTAAGTGCCGTAATTGGCGAATAATACACACGTAAAAATTAGTTTCCTAAAATATTTTTTATAACTAAAACACATGTTAAATAAAGTAGTAAAAAATGCCGATGAGGCAATAAAAAACATACAAGATGGAGCCACCATAATGTTGGGTGGTTTTGGTTTGTGTGGTATTCCAGAAAACAGCATAAATGCCCTTGTAAAAAAGGGTGTAAAAAATCTTACTTGTATTAGTAATAATGCTGGGGTTGATGATTTTGGAATTGGGTTAATGTTAAAAACGCATCAAGTAAAAAAAATGATTGCTTCGTATGTTGGCGAAAATGCCGAATTTGAAAGACAATTGTTAAGTGGCGAACTTGAAGTAGAGTTAATTCCGCAAGGCACTTTGGCTACACGTTGTTTGGCTGCCGGATATGGTATGCCAGCAATTTATACACCTGCAGGTGTTGGTACCGAAGTAGCCGAAGGCAAAGAAATGCGTGATTTTGATGGCAAAACATATTTAATGGAACATGCCTTTAAAAGCGATTTTGCTATAGTAAAAGCCTGGAAAGGCGATACCCATGGTAATTTAATATTTAGGGCTACATCACGTAACTTTAATCCGCTAATGGCAATGGCAGGTAAAATTACTATTGTTGAAGTAGAAGAATTGGTTGAAGCAGGTGAATTAAATCCTGATATGATACATACGCCTGGCATATATGTAAACCATATTTTTGAAGGTGTAAATTACGAAAAACGTATCGAACAAGTAACGGTTACTAAAAGAAGTTAATAGTTATTAGTTGACTTGTTGATTTGTATGAGAAAAATAAAATTTAAAAAGGATGAAGGTTAATGAAATTAGTTAAATAAACCAATTAACTTGTTTTCAAATCAACCAATAATTAAACCAATAGTATGTTAGATAAATTTGGAATAGCTAAACGTATTGCACAAGAGTTGCAAGATGGATATTATGTAAACTTAGGCATTGGAATTCCTACATTGGTGGCCAATTATGTGCCTAAAGGAATTGAAGTAATTCTGCAATCAGAAAATGGGTTATTGGGCATTGGTCCTTTTCCGTTTGAAGAAGATGTAGATGCCGATTTAATTAATGCAGGAAAACAAACGGTAACTACCATTAAAGGGTCAAGCTTTTTTGATAGTGCCATGAGTTTTGGAATGATTCGCAGCGGACGAGTAGACTTAACGGTTTTGGGTGCTATGGAAGTAGCCGATAATGGCGATATCGCCAATTGGAAAATTCCGGGTAAAATGGTTAAAGGCATGGGTGGCGCTATGGATTTAGTGGCCAGTGCTAAAAATATTATTGTAGCTATGCAGCATGTAAATAAAGCTGGCGAAAGTAAATTATTAAGCAAATGTAGCTTGCCAATTACGGGTTTAGGTTGTGTTAAAAAAGTAGTAACTGAGTTGGGTGTGTTTGATATTACTGCCGAAGGGTTTAAACTATTAGAATATGCACCAGGCGTAACCATCGATTACATTAAAGAAAAAACACAAGGCCGTTTGGTTATTGCTAATGATGTAAAAGAAATGGTGATTGATTAATTGGTTTGCTGTTTTACAGCTATTTCATGTAAGGTTTGATATAGTGTGATAACTTGTGGTGGCAATGCATGTGTACCCTTAGTTTGGTTAAGTAAAAATAATACATGTTCTAAAAATTTGGCAGGTTGAAAAGCGGGCATTTTATGTTCTTTTTTTAGCCTGCCAATTTTATTTATAAGCAACATCCGCTTGGCCAATTGTTCAAAAATAATGTTGTCGCAGGTATCAATTTCAGTACGCAATTTTAGTAGCGTTGTGTTTGGTTTTGTTATAACTTTAGGGTTGGTAAAGAACACACCAATTGTGGACGTTGCAATGCTAATTTGCTGCCATTTGGTTTGGGTTAATTTGCTTGCATCTACCATTAAGTTAAGGTTGTTTTTAATGCAATGGTCATACATTTTTACAAACCCATTTGCTGTGATTATGTTGTACAATAAATATACTTTTTTATCAACCAAAGCCGCTGGTTTTAAATTAACTTTAATTGGGGTTGATTTGCTTAAAACCACTGTACATTTATCAAACAAACTTGGATTTTTATTAAACAAAATTGCACTAACAAAAAATGTGCTTATTCCTTTTTCTTTTAAGGTTTCAATATGTTTGGTTTGATAAAGTTTAATGGCCACATTTTTACCTTTAACAGGTTGTTTTAAAAAATCATCTTCGTTGATTACAGCCAATATGGTTGGTTTGCTTTTAATTATTATGCTGATAAAGCTTGTTGCTACATTTGCTGACATTTGTTTGGTTGTAATTATGTACCTGCAAAATTGATAATTTTGCGCACTGTTTTTATAAAAATATTTTGCAATGAATAAATCAAAGATAGAAATAATGGCCCCAGCTGGGTCGTGGGAAGCAATGATGGCTGCAATTAAAGCAGGTGCAGATTCCATTTATTTTGGTATCGAACAGTTAAATATGCGCGCCCGTTCTACCAATAATTTTTATTTAAGCGATTTAAAAAAGGTTGCTCAAACATGTGCCGAACAACAAATTAAATCATACCTAACTTTAAATACCATTATTTACGACCATGATTTAAACCTGATGCGAAACATTGTTGATGAGGCAAAAGTTGCTGGTATTACTGCAATAATTGCAAGCGATTTGGCGGTGTTAAACTATAGTCGCAAGCAAAAAATGCCGGTTCATATATCAACCCAAACCAACATAACTAATATTGAAACCATTGAGTTTTTTGCTGATTATGCAGATGTAATGGTAATGTCGCGTGAGTTAACTTTACAACAAGTAACTGCTATAACACGTGAAATAAAACGGAGAAATATTATTGGCCCAAAAGGAGAATTGGTGCGCATCGAAATTTTTGGTCATGGTGCTTTATGTATGGCTGTTTCAGGTAAATGTTATTTAAGTTTACACACCCATAATGCATCCGCAAATCGTGGTGCTTGTGTGCAAAACTGCCGCAGGAGTTATGTAGTAACAGATAAAGAAGAAGGGTACGAATTAGAGATAGATAACGAATACATTATGTCTGCTAAAGATTTATGTACCATAGATTTTTTAGATAAATTAATTGCATCGGGCGTAAGTGTGTTAAAAATTGAAGGAAGAGGACGTTCTGCTGATTATGTTTACACTACCACCAAGTGTTATCGCGAAGCCGCAGATGCAGTAGCAGAAGGCAATTACACCAAACAAAAAGTAAACGAATGGATGAAACAGCTCGAAACCGTTTTTAACCGAGGCTTTTGGGATGGATATTACCTTGGTCGTAAAATAGGAGAGTGGAGCAGTGTTTATGGTTCGGCAGCAACTACACGTAAAATTTATTTGGGTAAAGGCATTAAGTATTATGATAAAATTGGGGTAGCAGAGTTTTTAATCGAATCGCATACTTTAAATGTTGGTGATGAAATAATGATCGCTGGCCCCACAACAGGTTATGTAGAAACTGTAGTTGACGAAATAAGAATAAAAGATGCAACTGCTGATTTTGGAGGTAAAGGAGATATTGTATCATTTAAAATAGCCGAAAAAATTCGTGCTTCAGATAAATTGTATAAAAAAGTGGCAGTTGAACAACCCGTATGATTCAAGTAATACAATTCAGAAATAAATGTATAGGCTGTAATGCTTGTGTTGAGGTAGATTCATCTCGATGGGCTATATCTCGCAAGGATGGTAAATGCACGCTTGTTGGCGCAAAAGCTAAAAAGGATATCTACATGGTAAATGTTCCAGATTTTCAATTAGAGGAGCTAAAAAAAGCAGCCGAAGTTTGCCCCGTTAAAATAATTCATGTTAAAATACTTTAAAATCTGAAAAGTATCATTTTGCAATCCCACTTGCATTTGTATTTTCGCATCACTTTAAAAGTTAAACAATTTTATTAATCATATATTCAACATGACAAAAGTATCAGTTATCGGAGCAGGCGCTGTAGGTGCTACAACAGCCGATGTTATTGCTTACCGCGAGTTAGCAGACGAAGTAGTATTATTAGATGTAAAAGAAGGTTTTGCTGAGGGCAAGGCTTTAGATATTTATCAAACAACCTCATTACTGGGAATGAAAACCCGCGTTACTGGAACTACAAACGATTATAGCAAAACAGCAAACTCTGATGTTGTTGTAATTACTTCTGGTATTCCGCGTAAGCCTGGTATGACTCGTGAAGAGTTAATTGGTACCAACGCTAACATCGTTAAAACCGTAACCGAAAATGTGTTAAAACATTCTCCAAATGCTGTTATTGTTGTTGTATCAAACCCAATGGATACCATGACTTACCTTGCCCTTAAAGCAAGTGGTTTACCTAAAAACCGTATTATTGGTATGGGTGGTTTATTAGATAGCGCTCGTTTTAAAGGTTATTTAGGCTTGGCTTTAAACCAACCAACTGCCGACATTCAAGGTACTGTAATTGGTGGACACGGTGATACTACCATGATTCCTTTAACCCGTTTAGCTACTTTAAATGGTGTACCAGTTTCAAACAAACTAACTGCCGAGCAATTAAAAGAAATTAGCGATGCTACAATGGTTGGTGGTGCTACTTTAACTAAATTATTAGGTACTTCTGCTTGGTATGCTCCAGGTGCTGCAAGTGCATTTTTAGTAGAAAGTATTGTGCGCGACCAAAAGCGTGTAATGCCTTGCTGCGTTTATCTTGATGGCGAGTATGGCCAAAAAGATATTTGCTTAGGTGTACCTGTAACTGTTGGTAAAAATGGTTGGGAAACCATTGTAGATTACAACTTGAATGATGCTGAAAAAGCTGAGTTTGCTAAAAGTGCTGATGCAGTTCGTAACATGAATAATGTACTTACTGAAACAGGTGTTTTATAGTACGTACTAAAATATTTAATTATAATTTTTTAAAGGCGTTTCAATAATTATTGGAACGTCTTTTTTATGAAAGATAGATGAAACATAAAATTAAACTCGAGGTTTGCGAGTTAGAAAAAAAGAATTACCACTTATTTGTTAC